>NZ_JBFLUG010000080.1:0-34913 GCF_041008525.1 Parafrankia sp. FMc2
GGGGCGGCGGGCCGCGGGTCGGCGGGCCGTGCGGTGACGGCGCGGCGCATGAGCTGGTTCGCGTCGGCCCGGGCGTTGCTCAGCACGCCGGCGAGCGGGGTCGTCAGCTCGTCGGCGGCGCCTGCCTTCCGGATGCGACCGAGGATCTCCTGGGCCTCTGTCTGGTAGGGCTCCGGCAGAGTGGCGATCATCCCGAACATCTCACCCCACGGGGCGGACGTGACAGCGCCGGCTACGGCCGCGGCGCGGCTGATGCTGAGCGCGAGCCGTTCCGCCGGGCCCGCGAGATCGGCGTGCGCCAGCCGTGTGACGATCTCCGTGCCGGCCTTCGGGCCGTCCAGCGCCGCGACCAAGTCGTGGGCGGCCCGGGCGGTCCGAAGACGTCCCGTGGTCGCTCCGGCGGGCTCGACCGCGCTGCCGGTCCGCGGGTCGAGACCGAGGTCGGGGGCGTGCGCCTCCAGCGCGAGTACCAGGTCCTGCGTCGCGGTGAAGTATTCACGGGCCTTCTTCACCAGCTCCTCGGCGAAGGTGCGGATCAGCCGGCCGCGCCGCAGCGGCGGCGGCTGCACCCCGAAGAGAATCTGAGCCCGCTCGCAGGCGGTGGCCCAGTCCTCGGGGCTGGGCAGCGGCTGCTCGCGCAGCGTCATGTCCCTGATCCCGGCTGTCAGCTCGGGCGGGGCGGGCAGGATCCCGCCGTACTTGTACCAGGCGCGGTCGGTCTGCTCGGCGAACGCGTTGACGATCAGCGCGGCGACCGGGCTGTCCAGGCCGCGCGGCTTCGGCTCGTCGATCCACCTCAGCAGGTCGGCCACCCGCAGCTCGCGGTCCGCACCGCCCGCACCGCCCCCGCCGCCCGAGCCGCCCGAGCCGCCGGAGCCGCCGGCCGCGGCCTGCGCCGCCTTCCGGGTGAAGTGGTCGACCCACTCCCGGCCGAGCTCGAAACGCGCCTCGTGCATGACACCGAGGCCGAGCGCCGGTGCGATCCGCCGCATCGGCACCCGGTCGCTGCGGATGACCTCGACGGAGTTCCCGTTGGCCTCGGCTGCCTTCGCCACATAGGACAGGACGAGCTTGTAGTCCGCCGGCCTGGCGGGCTGGCCGGTCTGGTCGGGGTCGAGGTCGGGGTGGCCGGGGAACTGGTCTGCCAGCAGATCCCCGACGAGCCGCCGCGCGGCTTCCCGGAACGTCGCCCCGAACGCCAGCGTGGGGGTGAGCCCCGGCCACAGGGTGCGCAGCCAGTCCGCGTAGTCGCCGACGTCCTGCTCCTCGCGCTTCGCCAGCCCGTAGGCCATGCGCAGCAGCGCGCGGGTCTTCGTCAGCAGCGCGTCGTACCGGCTTTTCAGCACGCCCCGGGCGCGCTGCCGGTCGTCGGCGCTCAGGTGCTGGGCGTGGCTGTCGAACCGGTTCCGGTTGAGCAGGTGGTCGAGCCGGACGAGCATCCCGAGATCGGCGAGCCGGGCGGCGGTCAGATCCGCCGGGATCCAGCACACCGTCCGGTGCGGTGTCGCATCGCCACGCAGCCGTTCGACCCGGGCCCGCGCGTCCACCGGTGGCCTGCCGTCGTCGTCGAACGGATAGTCGATCACCAGCCGCCAGGACTCCGGGTCGGCCGGTTCCACCTGGTCGTCACGCAGCTCCGAGCTGCGCAGCGAGCCGAAGACGACTTCGGTGGAGCGCCGGGAGCCCCGCCACACCAGGTCGAGCCGGTCGCCGAACGCGTCGTCGGTGACAGTGACGCCCAGCTCCTCGACGAGCAGCTTCCTGACCAGGGCGCGGCGGTTGCCGCCGCCGTCGTAGGCGATCGTCTGGTTCAGGATGCCGTCGATCTCGACGTCGACCAGCTCCAGGCCGACGCCCGGATCGCCGCCCTCGACCGGCAGGAACTTGATCTCGCCGAACTGGCCGGCCCAGCGCTCGACCTTCTTCCCGACGACGCCGAACTCGCCGCCCGGGATCGGGCTCGTGATGCTGCCGTGGTTGAGCGCGGAGAGCCGGCGTGGCGTCAGGTTGCGCAGCGCCGGCACACTCGGCGCCAGCGCGGAGAGCAGCAGCGTCTTGACCAGCCGGTCGTCGGCGGTGAACCGGCGGACCTTGACGGCCAGCGCCGCGTCGACGGCGGCGCCGGTCGCCTGGCCGCGGCGCACCCGGGCGAGGACGTCCTCGTCGAGGCCTTCCGCGTCGAGCAGGTAGGGGCGCAGCTTGCGGTGGTAGAGCCGCTGCGCCGCCTCGAACTCGGCCTTGAGGACGTCGGTGAACGGGGCGTCCCCGCCCCGGGTGATGACATCCCACAGATCACCCAGCGGGATGACCTGGCCCAGGCGCAGTTCGTCGCGTTGTGCGACAAGCAGCTGGCGCATGAGCTTGAGCGCGGTCCGGTTGCGCTGCAGGGCGGAGGAGACGTGGACGAGGGTCTCCATGAACGCCGGGCTGAACGGGTAGGAGAGCCGGAACGCGTCCCGGTCGGCACCGAGCTGGGCGCTGCCGCCGAGCATCGTGTCCCACACCTCGGCGCGAACCTTCGCCGTCGTCTCGAACGCCTTCTCGATCTGGGCCGCGGCGGTGGCGTCCTTCGCGCGCAGCAGCCGCCGGTTGGCGATCAGCGGCAGGTTCCGGTCCTCAAGAATGATCTTGTCGAACCGGCCGTCGGCCAGGGTGAGCACGTCGAGGAAGCTCAGCCGGACGTCGCCGGCGATCGACTCGCCGACCAGTTCCCGCAGGTCACGCTGCCGGGCGATGAAGCTGACGACCGGGATCGGCCGGGCGCCGAGCCCACCCTCGACGAAGTTCGTGACCTTCTGGACCTCCCGGGAGACGAACGCCTGGTCCCCCATGTTGTTCGCGAGCCAGAGGATCAGCTCGTCGAGGAACAGGACGACCGCGTCGTAACCCAGTTCCTTCGCGTGCCGGGCGATCTCGCTCAGCCCCTGGTCGAGGGAGACGAAGCCCTCGGCATCCTCGCGCAGGTCACGGTAGGTGTTCGGGAACCAGGTCGAGAGCAGGTCGGAGGTGAGCCGGCGCCGCGCCGCCGCGTCCGCGCCGGTCGGAGCGAGGGCCGCGTCCAGTTCGGCGGCCGTCCAGGAGACGTCGTCGCCCCACTCGTCCTCCCCGTTCTCCTCGCCTTCGCCTCCGCCCGAGCCCGCGCGGTTCAGTTCCGCCAGGAAGGCCGCGTCGCCGACCTTCGCGCGCAGGCCGCGGGCCTCGTCGAGCAGCGCCTCGGCCCGGTGCACCGCCGGGATCGGCGCCTCGGGGTGCAGCGCACGCAGCCGGTCGGCGTAGCCGCCGAGAACCCGCTGCTCGATCGACTTCGCGCCCAGCATGTGGAACGGGACGAGCAGGAACTTCTTTCCGGCCAGGTCACCGTCATGCTTGCCGAGCACCGCGGCCAGGTCGTCGAGCGCCCGCGCGGCCGGCTCGCCGCGCAGCAGCGCGTGCAGCACCGCCATGAAGTGCGACTTGCCGGAGCCGAACGAGCCGTGCAGGTAGACACCCTTGGACGCGCCGGTGCCCACCGCCTGCGAGATCAGGCCGAGCGCCTCGTCGAAGTTGTGCACCAGCCGGTCGGTCAGCACGTAGTCGCGCATCGTCGCGGCCGCGTCGGCGACACCCTCGGTGAGCCGCAGGACGAAGTCGCTGTCCGACATCCGCTCCGGGATGTCGATGACCTCGCGCAGCAACGGCTGAGACGACGTGCTGGTCATAAGGCCCCCCGGCTTCCGGTCGTGCCTGAATTGCCTGCGCGACAGCCAAACATACCGCGTTGTGTCGCAGCCCACGCTCGCCGGCCGACGCGCCAGTGGCGCTCACCTTGCCCGGGCCAGCAGCGCTCGCTAGATTCATCTGTGACATCTGGGTCACCTGTGCGGAGGTGAAATGATCGAGAATCTTGCGACTGCAGAGATCTCGACCGAGCAGTTGGACGATCTTGAAAACCTTGCCAAGGGCTTCGCCGGCTCGCAGTTGCATGATCTGCTGCTCAGTCTCAGTCGTTGCATCCGTGACGGGGCGACGATCACCGCGACCAGCGGCGCCGCCTCCCTGACGCCCAACCAGGCAGCCGAGCGGCTCGGGATGAGCCGCACCCATCTCTACAAGCTCCTCGACCGCGGCGAGATCCCCTCCCACCGGGTCGGCCGCGATCGCCGCATCGATCTGCGTGACCTCGCCCGCTTCGAGGCCGAGCGCCAGAACGACCGCCGCGAGCTCTCTGAACGATTCGCCACCCAGCACCGCACCCGCGCCGGCGCGATCGACGAGATCGCCGACCTGCTCTGAATCTCCGCTCAGGCCGGCGGCCACCCGACTCGGTACCCCCGGCATGATTATCCGGTGCACAACCGTCGCGCCCGGCCCACGCTCCGGCTCCTCGCGGAGGATCTGACCGCGGGCTGGGCATCGCCCCGGCCACGCCGGCTCCTCGCCGACGGCGATGTCGCCGAGCTGCACCCGCTCAGCGAACTCCAGCACCCGATCATCGCCAAGGCCACCGAGTCGTTCGGCCCCGACCCGGCCGAGGACCGTCACCACGGAGCGATCGCGGCCAGCACGAAGCTGGCGTTGCTCGAGATCAAGGGCGGCCAGTGGCGTGGCGGCGTCTGGGAAGACCGCGAGACCGGAGTCCGCTGGCTGCTGGTCGCCGGGCTGGCCAAGGGCGAGCACCTCGACCACGACGACTTCTACCAGCGGGTCGGCCGAGAGAACCGCCACGGTGACCCGCGGCGCTGGCTGCCCACTCCGGACGACCTCCGTCTGCTCAGCGAGGAGACCGCCGCCCGGCTCCTGACCGAATGGGAGCTCGCCGTGCAGCAGCAGCTGCGCGATGCGTTGCGCCAGGTCGAGCGCGGTGGCTGCGCCCGCTTCGACATCCCCCACCCGAAACGAGATTGTGGGCGGCTCGCGCAGCTCACCCTCACGGTCACCCAGGTCCGCGAACCGGACTACCAGGCCGACGAGATCGACCTTGAGATCACCCCCACCACGACCTACGCAGGCACGAAGCTCCTGTGGCAGCTCACCGTCCGCGCCCTGATCTGCCTCAGCCCGCCGGAACAGGGCTGGGACCGCTACAGGGACACCTACTCGAACATCGCCGAACCCGGATCGTGGGCAAGCCGCCGCGCCGACCTCGACAGACTCGTCACCAACCATGAACTCGCCGAATCCGAGCCCGGCAGCCACAGCCACTACACCCATCGCGAGCATCTCGCCGGCAGCACGATCGAAGGCCACGCCGTCCGCGCCCTCTGCGGAGCCTTCTTCGTCCCGACCCAGGATCACGAACGCCTCCCCGTCTGCCCACCCTGCCAGGAGCGACACTCCGAACTGGCCGGACATGTGTGACCGGGGACGACGTCGGCACCGCGCAGCCCACGATCGCGCAGCTGCGTGCGGTCGCAGCCGCCTACAAGCGTTCTTTAGGTGTCTTCGGCCTGGCGCTGCACGGCCCGGGTGCCGTCGGGAGCACGGTAGGGCCAGGTGACGAGGAGGTCGAGCCGGCCGCGGCCCACGCCGTACTCGCGCAGGACGGTGCCACCGCCGTTCACTACCCGCTGTTGCATGAACCGTCGTGGTCTATCCGAGTGGGCCGACCCGGCTCGGATAGGTCTACGCTTTCCTGGTGGCCGTGTAGATGTTGTAGCGCCAAGCCTCCTGGTGTTTCCACATCTCCACACCGCTCATCGCGTTGACGGCCTTCTCCGTCTTGCCGAGGCGACGCATGAGGGCGTAGGGGGCACGGCCGAGGATCGCGAACATGCGCAGCATCGGCAGCATGTGGGCCGTCACGTCATCCACCGATTCGACCTTGAACAGCGCCGATTCGAGCAGGCCTTCGAGGTCGCCGTGGTTGAGGCGGTGCCAGGCCGGCATCGCACCCAGCTCGCACACAGAATCGAACGCGGCCCGCGCGGCCGGCGCCGCACCTCCCGGGGTCCCACACCGGGACGGGAATCATGACCGCGAGCGAGGCACGGCGATTCGTGGTTGACGAACTTTTCGTCGTCAAGCCCCGGCCGAGTACCGAACAGAGATGGGCCACGGACGCTGTTTTCGCAGCTCAAGTGCCGTCTGGAGTGCGAAACCAAAGATTCTGACTGGTGGGAATGATTCGCGGGCGGGACCGGAGCATTGTTACAGCGCGCCCTCCGGGCGTGGTCCTGTTTGTTTGCCTTTGAAGGGGTTGATGACCATGACGCTTGGTGGTTCGGCCAGTGCGGTTCTGGAGCGGACCGGGTCGGTGCCGCTCGGCCTGCCGGACGAGTTTCAGCTTGATGTGCAGGTGACGGTCGAGGCGGCGCCCGGATACACGATCCGGGCGTGTGACACGAGCGACACCTGTGGTTCGACCTGCGCCTCGGCATGCGCCAGCGACTGACCCGGTGATGGCTGCGGCGTCGGCTCGCCGGTCGTGCTCGCTCGGCGAGCCGGCGACCGCAGTGTGCGACGGAGGTGTGATGGTCGAGGTGGATGTGCCGCTGTACCGCCACGCTGGCGGTGCGATGTTGCGAGCGGCGGTCCTTCCGCTGTCCCGGCAGCCGGAGGACTGGCCGATGTTGTCCGATCCGGACTCGTGCCGGTCGTGGCTGTGCGCCGTGTGGGCGCTGCCCGGGTGCGCCGACGCGATCCGCTACGCGAGCAGGTTGTTTGCCGCTCAGGTCGAGACTGTTCTCGACGACCAGGCGGCGGGCGGCAAGCAGGTTCGACGGGTGACGTCGACGGTCGTGCGATACCTGTTGCGTTCCCTGGGGCGGCCGACTCCGTTCGGCTTGTTCGCCGGAGTTGCCGGGGTCCGTATCGGCGAGGGTGTGCGTGCGCGCTGGGGATCGGGCCACCGGCTGGTTCTGCGGGCGGACACGCTGTGGTTGGACGACGTTGTCGAGCAGCTGGAGAGGCTGCCCGACCTGCTCGCCAATCTGGACGTCGTGGCGTGCGACCTGTTGGTCGAACGCGGCGACCGGATCGAGATGCCCCGCGGCCCGGGACGGGTGACGGTGCGCAACACCGCGGTGATGCGTCTCGTCCGTGACCTGGCGGCCAAGCCGATCCCGTTCCACCTTCTGCTCGACCAGGTCGCCCTGGCGTTTCCTGCCGCCCCTGCCCCAGCTGTCCGCCGTGTGCTCGGTGACCTGGTCGCCCAAGGCATCCTGATCACGGGGCTTCGTGCGCCTATGACCGTGGCTGACCCGCTGGCGCATGTGATCGCGGCGGTCGAGCGTGCCGTGGTCGGCGACGGCAAGGCACCAGCCGCCATGCTGGGCGAGCTCCGCGCCACCCAGCAGCTGATCTGGGCACACAACGACGACCACACCGAGCCGGGCCCGCAGGCACGGCTACGAGAGGAGGCGTCAAAGCGGATGCGGTGCCTGTCGCCGGCCGGCCGGACATCGCTGGCCGGGGACCTGCACCTCGACTGCGACATCGCTGTTCCCGCCGACCTCGCCGACGAGATGGCCCACGCGGTCGGTGCCTTGCTGCGGCTCACGCGCCAGCCGCGTCCGGACCAGGGGTGGAACGACTGGTGCCGCGAGTTCTGGGACCGCTACGGCACGGGAGCGCTCGTCCCCGTCCTGGACGCGGTGCACCCCGACACGGGCATCGGCTGGCCCGCCGGCTTCCCGGGCAGCATGCTCGCCGAACCCGAGGACACGGTCAGCCACCGTGATCAGGAGCTGCTGCGCCTGGCCTGGGAGACGGTCACCGCCGGACATCGCGAACTCGTGCTGACCGACTCCCTCATCGCCGCAATCACGGCGGACAGGCCGGTGGACCCACGGTGGATTCCACCGCACGTCGAGCTGGGAGCCCGTATCCACGCCGCCAGCGTCGAGGCTCTGGCGGCGGGAGACTACACGTTCGGCGTTCATCCCGCGTGGGCGTTCGGAACGCTTACCTGCCGGTTCGGCTCCGCCGTGGGCCGCGCCGGCCTGGACACCGTCTTCGCCGCCGCACCGGCGGCCGTCGAGGGCGCGCTGCCGGTCCAGCTGTCGTTTCCGCCGCTGTTTCCGCACTCGGAGAACGTCTCCCGGGTTCCCCACTGGCTGCCCCAGGTACTGCCGGTCGGTGAGCACCGGACCGACGAGTCGACCGTGATCCGCCTGGATGACCTCGGGATCGTCGCGGTGGCCGACGGGCTGCACCTGGTCAGCATCTCGCGGCGCCAGGTCGTCGAACCGCAGGTCTTCCACGCACTCGCCCTGCGCAAGCAGGCGCCGCCGTTGGCACGCTTCCTCGCCACGCTGACCCGTGGCTTCCTCGCCCGTTTCACCGAGTTCGACTGGGGACCGCTGGCCGCCTGCCTGCCGTACACGCCTCGGGTGCGTTACCGGCGCGCGATCCTGTCACCCGCGACGTGGCGGGTCAGCGCCGCGGACCACGCCGCGCTACGCGCCGACGGCCACTCCTGGGAGGAGGCATTCGCCCGGTGGCGGCAGCGCGGGGCCTGCCCGGACATCGTGGAGCTCCATGACGACCACCGGTCGCTGCGCCTGGATCTCACCGTGGACGCACATCTGGCGATCCTGCGTGAGCATCTGGACAAACACGGCCGCGTGACGCTGACCGAGACCGACTCCGTCGAGGACACGGGATGGATCGCCGGCCACGTCCACGAGATCGTCCTGCCGTTCGTCCGCGCGGTGCCGGCGGCGCCGAACCTCGTCACCGGCGCCCTGCCGCTCGTGACCAGCGCGAACGCCGCACACCGGCCGGCCTCACCGCACGGCTCCTGGCTCTACGCGCAGGTCTTTACCCATCCCGAACGTCTGGACGACATCCTCCGCACGCACTTGCCCCGACTGCGCGCCCTGCTCGACGGGGACCGGTCGTACTGGTTCGCCCGTTACCGCAGCGTCCGTGAGACCGACCATCTGCGGCTGCGGATTCGCACGGCCGGCCAGGAGGAGTACGCCGCGGTGGCCTGTGCGGTCGGCCAGTGGGGGCAGCAGCTCTGCGACGCGGGCGCGGCGTCCCGGCTGACCCTGGCGACCTACCATCCCGAGATCGGCCGTTACGGCAGTGGGCCCGCGATGGACGCCGCCGAAGCGGTGTTCGCGGCCGACTCGCACGCGGTCGCGACCGCACTCCAGCTCCCCATACCACTCTCCGTCCATCCGATGGCGCTCGCAGCCATCGGCATGGCGGACATCGCCGACGGTTTCCACGCCGACACCGTCCACGCGAACGCCTGGCTGCTGGAACACCTCGCCACCAAAGCCACGCCCGGCGCCGATCGGGCCATCACCGAGCAGGTCACCCACTGGGCAGCCCGAAGGGCCCTGCCGGGCGACACATCCCTGCCCGCCACCCTCGCCCAGACATGGCAGACCCGCCGGGAAGCGTTGACTCGCTATCGGCTCGCGCTCCCCAGGAACGCCGACGCCGACCGGGTTCTGTCCGCGCTCCTGCACATGCACCACAACCGCGCCAGGCTCATCGATCGCGCCGACGAGGCCACCTGCCGGCGCCTGGCCCGGCAGATCGCCCTCACCCGACGCGCACACACCACAGCGGACAGCTCGTGACCACGCTGTCTCGTCTCCCGACGGTTCCGGACCTCGGCGATGCTGAATCGGCGTGCTGGGCCCAGTCCCTCGGCGACGGAGCACCAGGAATCGCACTGGCGCAGATCGCCCGTGCCCACGCCGGCCTCGACGGCTGGGAACCCGTGCACCGCCTCGCGACGGCGATGACACGAAGCCCGCTCAACGCCCATCCCGACTCCGCCAGCCTGTACCAGGGCGCACCAGCCGTCGCCTACACCCTGCACACCGCCGGCCACCCGGCCTACGACACCGCGCTCGCCACCCTCGACGACGCCCTCGACACCCTCATCCGGCGCCGTCTGGAGGCCGCCCACCACCGCATCGATCACGGGCAGCTGCCCTCCGCCAGCGAGTACGACCTGATCAACGGACTCACCGGCCTCGGCGCACTCCTCCTACACCGCGACCGTGAAAGCGCTCTTCTCCGGGACGTGCTCGCGTACCTGGTGCGACTGACCCGACCCATCCGTGTCGACGGCCGCGACCTGCCCGGCTGGTGGGCGACGGGCAGCCCCGACCGCCGCGCCTCCGCCCGATGGAACGCCGGCCATGCCGGCTTCGGCATGGCCCACGGCATCGCCGGACCGCTGGCGCTCCTGGCCATCACCATGCGGCGGGGGATCACCGTGGCGGGACACGTCGACGCGCTCCACACCATCATCACGTGGCTCGACCAGTGGCGCAGAGGACAGAGGCGGACCGGCTGGTGGCCCGAGGTGATCGACCACGACGAGCTGCGCACCGGCAGCGCAGCCTCCCCGGGGCCGCCTCGACCGTCCTGGTGCTACGGCAGTCCCGGCATCGCCCGAGCCGAACACCTCGCGGCCCTCGCCCTCGGCGACCAACAACGAGCCGTCGATGCCGTCGAGACCCTCATCGGCTGCCTCACCGATAACCACCAGCTCGCGCAGCTGACCGACGCGGGACTCTGCCACGGCTGGGCCGGTCTCCTCCTGATCGCCCATCGGGCCGCAGCCGGCACCGGCACCGGCACGCTCTCCGCCGCTCTGCACGCCGCTGAAACACACAGGTACCGGTACCTCCGCGGCAACGGCGACCCCACCCCCGCGGGATTCTTGGACGGCGCGGCCGGCATCGCACTCGCCCATGCCGCCCTGAAGATCACATCCGATTGGACGCTGCCAGACTGGGACCGCTGCCTGTTGATCAACTAGTAGTCGGTTACCCGGCCGAAGCCGCTGTCACCACCACGCACCCTGCCGCTGTGAAGGAGACTGATGGACACCACCGCAGCCACATCACCAGGCGCGCTGCGCGACCGCATGGTCGACCGCATCCTCACCAGCCAGGATCTGCCCCCGTGGGTCGAAACGGCGCTGCGTTCCGTCGAACGCCACCGCTACGTCCCCGAGGCGCCGCTGGCCGACGCCTATGACGAGAAGGCGGTCATCACCCACACCTTCTCCGACGGCACCCACCTCAGCTGCGCCTCCGGCCCCACCATCGTGGCCGCCATGCTCACCGCCCTCGACATTCGGCCTGACCAGCGCGTCCTGGAGATCGGCGCCGGCACCGGCTACAACGCGGCCCTCCTCTCCACCCTCGTCGGAACCGGCGGCCAGGTCACCACCATCGACATCAACGCCGACGTCACCGCGGCGGCACGGCGCAACCTTGACGGCACCGACTTTCCCCACGTCCGCGTTCTCACCCGCGACGGCGCTGACGGCGCCGCCGAGTACGGCCCCTTCGATCGGATCGTCGTCACGGTCGGCGCCTGGGACATCCCACAGGCGTGGTGGGAACAGCTCGCCCCCGACGGCCGCCTCGTCCTCCCGCTGCGCTGGCGTGGCACCACCCGCGCCGTCGCACTCACCAAACAGGACGACCACTGGAAGTCCGACTGGATCTTCCTGTGCGGCTTCGTGCCCATGCTCGGCCAACCCGGCGAACGGAAGAGCGTCATCCACCCCGACGGTCTCGCCGCCCTGCACCACGACCTCGACCAGCCCATGGACACCGACGCCCTCCGTGGTGTCCTCGATCGGGAGAAGTCCACTATCTGGTCCGACGTGACCGTGCACGGCCAGGAACCCTTCGACCGCGTCTGGCTCCACCTCAGCGCCGCGGAAGACAGCACGGTACGCATCGAGGCCGACCAGCGGGCCGTCACCGACGGGCTGTGCACACCCGCGATCGCCTCGCGGAGCCCAGCCCTGGTCAAAGACGGCTCACTGGCCTACTTCACCATCCGACGCGCCACCACCCCGGGGCGCTGGCAGCTCGGCGCCATCGGCCACGGACCTCTCGGACGCCGTCTCGCCTCACGGATCGTCGACCAGATCGACGCCTGGGACCAGGACCGCACCGCCGACCCCGAAATCCTCGCCTTCCCGGCCGGCACGCCGATCCCCAACCAGACGCAAGGCAAGGTCATCACCAAGCCAGAAAACCGGCTGGTACTGCGCTGGGCGGGACGGGCGGCAACGCCAGCGCGAAGGGCGGCACCCTGAACCCGGATCGCCACTGTCCGAATCGTGAGCGACCGGTTACTGTAGGCGGGTTCCGATCGGGAAGCGATCGGTGGCGGTAGCTGCCGGATCAGTGGGCATCCCTGTCCTGGAAGGGATGGCAACGTCGCCATGAGCAAGCCCAGCCAAAGGGTTGAGCAGGACGAGTTGCGGACTCGGATGCGCGCGACCGGCATGAGCCACCACGAGATCGCGATCGAGTTCGCCCGCCGCTACCGGCTACGCCCCCGCGCCGCCTACCGGGTCGCACACGGGTGGACACAGCACCAGGCCGCCGATCGCATCAACGCCTATGCAGCCCGTGCCGGCCTCGATCCGGAGGGCACAGCTCCGATGACAGCGCCGCGGCTGTCCGAGGTGGAGAACTGGCCTCGCCCTGCCCGGCGACGTCCCACCCCACAGATCCTCGCCCTGCTCGCCGAGGTGTACGAATGCGATCTCCACGCCCTGGTCGATTCAGACGACCGTGAACACCTCCCTCCAGCGGACGTATTCCTGATCAACGGTATGCGCCGTCCGCCGGACGGCGTGGTCGTGCCGTCGACGGCATCTTCGATCATGCCCTCGTCGGAACGACGGGAAATAGGCCCCGAACGGCCGGCCGAAGCCGCCTCCAGCGCCACCGGAGCAGGGAAAGCACCGGCCCCCGACTCGGCCGGTCCCGCAGTCGAAGACAACGTGATCATTGTCCCGCAACTCGCCCCGGATGGGAGGATCGTCCTCATGCCACTCGATCGCCGGGGATTCCTGCGCGGCCTGGGCCTCACCGCTGCCAGCGGCACAGCCCTGAGCCCGCTCACCACGATGCCGATGATCCCAGCAGGATCGTCCGCCATCGACCCACGCGTCGTCGATCACTTCGCAAGCCTGCGGGCCGTGCTCGCGGAGAACGACAACCTCTTCGGACCGCGCCAGGTCATCACGACGGCGCAGGAACAGACCGGCCTCATCGCCACCCACCTCCGCCACGGCGCGAGTTCGGGCCCACAACGGCAGACCCTGCTCCACATCCAAACGCAGTTCGCTGATCTCCTCGGCTGGCTTCACCAGGACAGCGGAGATCACGCCACCGCCGGGTACTGGCTTGACCGAGCACTGGAATGGTCACACCGAGCGGGCGACCCCAAGGCCACAGTGTTCATCCTCGCCCGCAAAAGCCAACTCGCCGCGGACCGTGGCGATCCAGGTGAAGCTGTCGACATTGCCGACGCAGCGTTGACCAACGCGGAGCCAACCGGCCGTCTCGCGGCCATCGCCGCGACCTACAGCGCGCACGGCCATGCACTACGAGGCGAGAAAGCCACTTGCCTGACGCTCTACGACCGCGCCCACGACATCCTCGACCGGGCCGGGCCCGACGCCGACCCCTGGGGAAAGTTCTTCGGCCCCGCCTACATCGAAGTTCAGCGGGCACACAGCCTGGCCGCACTCGGTGACTACCCCGCCGCGGCCACCGGGTTTCGGACCGCGATCGACGGCCTTCCCTCGGCCTTCCGCCGCGACCGTGGCGTCTACCTCGCCCGCGAGGCCCTCGCGCACGCGGGAGCACGCGAACCAGAGCAAGCCGCAACACTCGGGCTCAACGCGCTCACGGTCGGTGCCAGCACTCACTCCGGACGCATCATGACCAGTCTGCGGTCACTGCATGACGCCGTCGCCGGATGGCAGACTGTCCCACAGGTACGCGAGTTCCGGCAGGCGATGGACCAGGTCCCCACGGCCATCACCGTCTGACTATCTCCCGCCACCGGCTATCCGGTCCGCCTCCACCAGGGACCGGCCCCAGGGAAGGACGAGCCGCCCCATGCCCCAGCTCGACGACCACCGCTGGATGACCCGGGCCATCGAACTCGCCCACCGCTGCCCACCCGCCACCGGCGCCTACTCGGTCGGCGCCGTCATCGTCGACGAAAACAACGAAGAGATCGCCTTCGGCTTCTCCCGCGAGGTCGACGACGCGGTGCACGCCGAGGAATCCGCCCTCGCGAAGATCGCCCCCGACGACCCGCGGCTAGCCACCGCGACGATCTACAGCACCCTCGAACCCTGCTCCCAGCGCAAGTCCCGGCCACGGACCTGCACACAGCTCATCCTGGAGGCGAAGATCCCGCGGGTGGTCATCTCCTGGCGCGAACCCAGTCTCTTCGTCGCCGACTGCCAAGGCTACGAACTCCTCGCCCAGGCCGGCGTCACGGTCGTGGAACTGCCTGAGCTTGGCGAGCAGGCCCGCGCCATGAACGCCCACCTCTCGGTTTGACTCACTTTCATCGCGTTGCGTCCTGCGAACACAGGACCTGGATGAGGCGGGCGAGACTGTAAGAACCTGGTGTTTTGAGGGCTGTCGCCGCTGCCCTCCGTCACCGGCTACGCCCGCGTGCGCGGACCGCAGGCCGCGACGCCCGCACCGACTCCGAATGAACCGGACGCGGCCGGTGGATCAGTCTGGCGTCGGCGGGCTTCGACCAGCCTGCGGTTCGCGAGCTGGTCAGCGAGTTCGTCCCCGGGGCGGTCGGCGTGCCGCTGCGCCGCAACCTCTGCGGCACAGGCGATCACTATCCACAAGCATTCGCCATTTTCGCTGTCTCTTCGCATCCATTGAGATACGGTGCGAAGCTGTTCCGGACGGCCTGATGGGGAGTGTAGGCATGGCGCGACGCCGGGGATTCGTAGCAGAGTTGCAACGGGACGCGGCGCGGCGTCGACGGGAGGCGGAACAGGCACAGCGCGCGGCCGTCCGTGAAGCAACCCGGATCGACCGGGAGGCGCAGCAGGCCCTACGCGAGTCCAGGCGCACCCAGGCGGCCAGCGACCGCGAACGCGCGCGGCAGCACGTCCAGGAACGTGAGGCGGACGCCTCCGCCCAGAACGCTCACCTGAACCTGCGGATCGCCGAACTGTCCACCGTGTTGAGCTCGTCGTTGGCGACCTCACCGGGATTCCCGTTCGACGTCCTGCGGCAGACTCCGAACGCCCCGGCGTTCGACCCCGACGGTCTCGACGTGCCGGCCGCACCACCGGACTGGGCCGACTTCGAACCCCCACCGCCGGGCGCCGTCGGCCGGGTCTTCGGCGGGGCAGGCCGATACGAACGGGCGATGGCGCAGGCCGAAGCCGAATACACCGCAGCGTGCGAGGAGCACGCGGTCCTCGATGCGAACCGGCAGCGGCGGCTCGCCGAACGTCGCGCGCAGTACGACCGAATGCTCGCGGAGGAGAAGCAGCGCGTACAGGCGAACAACGCCGAGGTCGACCGGATGGCGGCCGCGTTCGGTGCCGGCGACCCGGAGGTGGTCGTCGCGTACATGGCCGACGTCCTGCAGTCGTCGGTCTATCCCGACGGATTTCCGCACCGGTACCGGCTGCTCTACCGGCCGGACTCGCGGGACCTCGTCATCGACTACGAACTGCCGACCACCGACGTCATTCCCGAGCAGCGTTCGTTCCGTTACGTGAAGAAGACCGACGAGATCACCGCGGCTGCCCGCCCGGTACGGGAACGGCGGGACCTCTACCGCTCGGTCGTCGCACAGATCGCCCTACGCACGATGCGGGAGGTCCTCGACGGCGAGGGCGTCGACGTCGTGGACACCGTCGTCTTCAACGGCCATGTCTCCACCGTCGACCGCGCCACCGGCCAGGAGATCCGGCCCTGCCTGGTCAGCGTCAGCGCCACCCGCGAGGAGTTCACCGGACTGGTGCTCGCCCAGGTCGATCCCACCGAATGCCTCCGGCGTCTGAACGCCCTCGTCTCTCCGCACCCCTACGACCTGGAGCCGGTACGACCGGTCGTCGACTTCGACCTGTCGTCCTATCGCTTCATCGAGGGCATGGATGCCCTCGCCGACCTCGACGGACGTCCCAATCTGCTGGAGATGTCACCGACGGAGTTCGAGCATCTCGTCCGGCAGCTCTTCGAGGCGATGGGCATGAACTCGTGGGTCACCCAGGGGTCCCGGGACGACGGGATCGACGCGGTGGCGACGAACGTCGACCCGATCGTCGGCGGGCTGTGCGTGATCCAGGCGAAGAAGTACCGCCATGTCGTCGGGGTGGAAGCCGTACGCGCCCTGGCCGGGGTGATGGAGGACAAGCGGGCCACCAAGGGAATCATGGTCACCACCTCCTGGTACGGAAAGTCGAGCTGGGACTTCGTGGCCCGGCACGGCCGCATCGAACTGATCGACAGCCCCCGGCTCAAGTTCCTCCTCCTCGAACACCTCGATCGAGACGTGCTCATCCCCCTCGACCGCAAGGTCCCATCTCGCTGACGACGCAGGATCCCCGCTGTTCCCCGCTGTCTGCACCGACGCATCACCATCCCGCCCGACGTGCTGACCTCGCGGGCCGCCCGCCAAGGCCACTGATCGCCTGCGTCCCGGCCAGCCTGGTTAGCTGATCATTTGGTGGACCGGCGACCGCGGGTGGGTGCGGGTGGGCGCCAGCTGGTCAGGGTGTCCTCGGTCAGGTTGTGCTGGCCCATGGTGTCGGCGAGGAAGGCGTCGTAGACCTCGGCGGGGGAACCGTCGTAGAGCGGGTCGACCTCGTCGTGCCACTGGCGGACCCAGGGCATGACCTCGCGCAGGCCGGCGACGAGCGGGGTGAGGCGGGTGCCGTCCCAGCCGTCGTTGTCGCGGCGGTCGACGATCAGGGTGGCCAGCGCCTGTGCCTGCTCCCGGTGGTCGAAGCCGGCCCAGCCGACCAGCAGCGTCGGGTCGTTGTCCCGGCCGGCCGGCTGGTAGGAGATGAACCGTTCCTTCGGCACGTCGAGCTTGCCGCGGGCCCGCCAGAACGACGTCTTCCGGAAGTCCTTCGGCGCGTACTTCGGCGGCACCGGAATCGCGTCACGGATCTCTTTGGCCTTCGCCGGGGTGGGCGCGGCGTCCTCGGCACGCTGCTGGTCCCAGACCGACTCCCAGTCGGCGCGCTTCACCAGACCGGTGTCGGCGTAACGCAGGGCGGCGAGGAACGGGACGTGCTCGTTCTCGACGAGGGCTGCGACAACCTTGGCCAGTTCCTCGCCGGGCCGGTGGATCTCGGCGACGGAGACGAAGTCCGCGTCGGCGGCCAGCTCGTCGGCGAGCTGGCCGGTCGTCCACAGCCGCGGCTGCACCATGCCGTCGACGTCGGCGAACCACAGGTCACGGGTCTCCAGCCGGTCGAGCAGCCAGTCCCGCAGCGCCGCGTCCCGCAGCTTGTCCCAGCCCTCGGTCGCCCACCGCCGCTTGTACTCGGGCCGCTCGAGCAGCCCGATGTTCCGGTCTGTCTCGATCACCGCGATCCGCTTCTCGACGAGCGCCCGATACTCGGCTGGCCAGTGCGCGGGCACCTCGGTGATCGGCGTGGAGCCATGCCGGGCGAACCACTCGGATGCCTCGTCACCAGTGGCCATTTTCCTGGCGAGGACGATCTCGAACGCCCGTTCACCCAGCCTGATCTCGGGGACGTCGGCCATCGGCAGGATCAATTCGTCGGCGAGCAGTCCATACTGCCGGTAGACCTGCCAGTCCAACTCCTCCTGCAACGCGATCATCCGCGCCCGCGTCGACGCCCACTCGGCCCGGGCCTCGGCCAGCCGGGAACGGTTCGGCACATCGTCGGCGGCCACCGACGCGGGACTGACCGCCGTCAGCCGCTGCGCCAGCCCATCCAGCCCCCGCGCCAACTCCAACGGATACTCCGCCGGCAGCGGAAACTCCTGCAGCTTGGTGCCGGTGAACTCGTAGAACCGCTCCCAGTCGTCACTAGTGAAACCGCCGCCTTCGCCACGGATACCCTTGTCGTGGCTGACCTGCTTGAGCCAGAAGCACGCCGCCGAACTGTTCAACACCCCCAACAGCCGCAGATGCTCCTCCTCCGAAGCCCCCGCCGGCATCTTGATCACCGGCGCCGACCGATTGAACACCTGCCCGCCCCGGTCCAGCGTGAAGTGATTGTGAGTTGAGACGAAGGCGTAGGAGATTGTAAATGGATTTTGAAGCTTATCGCGGTATAGTTCGCCGTACTCGTGCCACGTCAGCGAGGGAATCTCCTCGATGAGTTTTCCGAAACGCTTTCTCCGTTGCAGAACGCGACGAAGCGGCCACAGATTGCGATGAATCCCGGATGTTAGTGTAATCTCCTTGGGGGACAGATCTTCGTCATACGGCCAGACGCTGACCGCCCCCGGTGTAATTTGATAATCACGAAGCCGGTCGCCCTCGGCAACAGGAATCGATGCTTCAATTGAGGATCGGCGGATAGAGGCGGAATTTGGCCGATAGAAGGCGTCGTCTTCGGCCGTGATTGCCACGAATCCAGACAAAGCGGTCTGACTGGAAAGTGTCGAGCCGGCAGAACCCTCGATGTCCCCTTTGAGGTCAAGCGCTCCGCCGCCTCCAAGGCCCCACGGGTACGATGCAAAATTCTCTCGCGGAAGATCCAGCGAGCTGATCCATTCGCTTTCGGAACCTGGAACGACCAACTGCCTCACGATGGCCTGCCACACAATTCCATCGGCCGCGACCCCGGGCTTGGACGGCTCGCCGCGGACACCGAGGACCGCGCGTATTGCGCTAGGGCGTTTCCACCGGTTTCGACGACCGGCGAGGATCACTGTAGGGGTCCCGTGACCTGGGATATAGGCACCGGAGGCATCTATCACGTGGGTGAGTTCGATCTTCATGGCGAAGAAATCTTCAATGATCTTCTTGCCGAACTCGCGCTTCATGAAGGAGTTGGCTGTAATCTGACCGACACGCCCGGCGCCGCGCCCGTCTATGTCCGCCATCTTCGCGAGTTCGAAAAACCGCTGGGCGAATGGAACGGAGAGTGCATACTTGCCCGAGCAGGCGCTGTACAACTCCCGGTAGAGCTCGTTGAGATTTTTGTCCTTGGGCGTGATGTACGGCGGGTTTCCGACGACTGCATGGTAGCGATCCTCTTCGAGGATGCCCGGATAGTCACCAAGATTCTCGGTGGCGTAAGAGAACTCGGCGAGTTCATCCCGGCCCTCGCCGAACAGGTCCAACTGCCGGCCCTTCAACAAAGAGTCGCCAACGGCCACCTTTACCGGGAACTTGTAACCCGCCGCCGCGTCGAACGTTGCCAGCCCGGCAGTCCGTAGTGCCTCGACGACGAGCCGGAAGCGGGCGATGGCTGCCGCGTACGGGTTGATGTCGACACCGTGAACCGCACCCAGGGCCAGCGCGACTCGCTCGAAAACGTCCTTCTCCGATGCCTTGTTTTCCCACTCGCCCAGCAGCCGTTGAAACGCGCCCAGCAGGAAGTGACCGGACCCGCAAGTCGGGTCGATCATCTTGAAGTTCTTGAGGTCTTCGACCTCCTGACCGAACTCCTCGATCGCCGGGGTCAGCGTCAGGTCGAGGATGAATTCCTCGACGAACTCGGGGGTCTGGAGGAGGGCGTATTTTTTGCGGACGTCCTCGGAGAGGTCCTGGTAGAGGTCGCCGAGGAAGCGGGTGTCCCAGTCCGGATCGGTGAAGTCGTGGACCAGCATGCCGGACTGGCGGGTGCGCCAGAAGGTGATCAGGTCCTTGGCGGCGTCGTGGGTCACCGGGATCTGGAACAGCGCGTTGTGCCGCTCGTCGAACAGCCCCGCGCCGACCGGCACCTTCGAGATCTCGCCGAAGGCGGCGAGGAGCCAGTCGCGGGCGGTCAGTTCCGGGTGTTGGACGTAGAACTCGTTCAGCCGTTCTTCGGCCAGGGTGAGCCGCGCCTCCGGCCCGGCCAGGTACGGGTCGCCGATCAGGCCGTTGTCCTCGCAGAACCGGACGAACACCGTCCCGAGCACCCATGCGACCGCGGCCTGCGTGACCCGCTCGCCCAGCCAGGCCGACCAGGTCGCCGCTGTCCGCCCGACCTTGAACGCCCGGTCGTACTCGGCCCGCAGCCGCGCCCCGACCTCGGGCAATGCGTCGACCTGGGCCCGCAGGTCCTTCTCCAGCACCTTGACCTGCTGCTTGGCGTCTTTCAACAACGCCACCCGGTCGATCACGCCACGCCCCCCGCCGCCCAGCCCGCCATCAGGTCATCTGTCCCGGCTCGGTTGGGAGGAGCGGGGACAGAACTGATGCTATGGGCAGTACGGTGCGTCACCGGAGCGCCATGCCTGCGGCGGACCGCCCGCTATGACGGTGCCCGGGTCGGCTGGCGGGCAGGCGGTAGGGCCAGTCGGGCAATGGTGATCGAGTGGCCGGACGGACTGGTCTGGGTGGTCAGAGGTTCGTCGGTCGCCGGTGCTGACTGCGGCCTCTGGTCGAAGATCACGACGTAGCCCGAGGACAGGCCCAGGTGGTTCAGGTAGTCGTCGAGCTGGACGATCGCGTCCCCCAGCGGGTCGGCTTTCCCCGGTCAGTGCGCCCGGGACGTCGAACCGGCCGTCGGGCAGGACGAAGTCCCGCGCCGTGGGAAGCGCGGCCGGGCTGGGGACGACCTGCTCGGCGAGGGCCCGGGAGATCACCTCGGCGTAGATCGGATTGGCGATCCGCGGACCCGCCTCGTCGCCTTCGGTGATCAGCCCGAGGTCGCGGACGAAGGATCGGTCGTCGGAGTATTCCAGGTCGACGGGCTGCTCCGAGCCGGCGAGAAGCGGCAGGAGGACCCGCTGCACCTCCGGCTCACGCAGCCGGCGCACCAGCGAGTCCAGATGGCTCGGCCGGGCCTGGATGACCCGCTCCCGGGCGGTGTCGATCTGCTCGACGGTGACCGGCTCCGTCGCCGGGACCTTCATCCGGTCGACGATCTCCGCGGCGAGAGCGTTGACCAGCCAGGGCTGACCGCCGGTGAGCGCGTACACATGCTCGACGGCCTCGTCGGTGAAGACGCGGCCGGTCTCCGCGGTGTGCTGGCTGTAGAGCGCCCGTACCTCGCCGAGCGTGAAGTCCCCGAGCCGCAGCGACTCGACAACGATGTTGAAAGGGCTGGGCCCGCCCGACCGCTCCGAGTTGCCGCCGGCGGTGGTTCTGTAGTCGCGTACATCGCGTAGTCCGCAGACGGCGATCGAGGCCGGGAAGGCGCCGGGGCGGTCCTCGAAGCCTTCGCGGATCTGGCTGAGCACCGAGACGAGTGTCGCCCCCGTGAGAGAGTCGATCTCGTCCAGAAACAGCACGAGCGGTCTGGGGCAGGACTCGGCCCAGGCGGCGAGCGAGCCGCCGAGGAGATAACCATCAGGACCCTCGGGCCATGCCGGTGGGCGCAGGTCCGCCGGAAGGCCGAGCTGGGCCTCTCGCGTGGCCTTCGCGAGGATGGCGCGGGTGGCACTGCCGATGTCGTCGCTGAAAGCCGCGCCGCTCTGTAGCGAGATTTTCACCGCGGCGTATTTCCCACCGGCTGTCAGTTCGGCCGCGAGTGCGCGCAGCGTCGTCGTCTTGCCGGTCTGCCGAGGGGCGTGCACGACGAAATACAGGTTGCGTGCGACCAGCGCCGGCACCTCCGGAAGCCGGGCCGACGCCGGGAGCATGTAATGATCTTGTGGAACGCAGGGTCCGGTGGTGTTGAACCAGCGAGTCACCACTCACCTGCTCTCTCCGCGCAGCCGACCATGGCCCGATGACCCGCAACTCTACGGCGGCGGGCAGAGGATGATCGTCAGGCTGCGCGCTACGACGCGGCGAGGCCGGGTTCGTCGTCCGCGGCGCGGTGCAGGTTGGCCACCCAGGAGTCCGGTAGTGGTATCCAGTCGCTGCTGGTTACCAGCTGCACGAGCGCACCGTCGAGGCGTGGCGGCAGGCTCGGTTCGGTTGTCGGGCAGAGGAGCCACAGCGGCCGGCCGGCGGCCCGCGTCCGGGCCCGCTCGGCGAGGGTGAAGAGCACGTCGAGCCCCCGGCCGTCGTAGCGGCCGAAGACACCGGCGTCGTGCAGGAGCAGTGGCGCGGGTTGTCCGGCCGGGCCGGGCCGGCCGGCGGGGGCGTCGAGCAGTGCGGCGAGTTGCGGTGCGGCGCGTTCCCAGGCGCGCCGCACGTACTCGGCGAGGTTCGCGGCGGCGCGGCTGCCGGGTTCGGCGGTGTCGGCGCGCAGGATCGTCGCCCACGTCGGTTTGGGTTTCGGGTCGACCTCGGCGTGCAGGGCGTCGAGGAACACGGCGGCGACGTCGACCGGTTCGGTGGCGAACCGGTGCGGCTTCGCCAGTTCGGCGCGGGCCGTCAGATAGTGGCTGCGCCGGACGGTGAGCGCCCGGAACCCGCCGGTCTCGGCGGCGGCGGCCAGGCGCTGCTCGGCGGTCGCGGCGGCGGCCCGGGCGGGGCTGTCGTCGGCCGGCGCCGAGCGGCCGGCCCAGGCTCCCAGGCCGGTGGGCTGGCGGACGACGGGTGTCGGCCGGGAGCCGAGGCCCGCGGAGGAGAGCAGGCCGCGCGGCGGGGCGTAGCCGCGGCGGGCGTGGTCCCAGTCGAGGGCGAACCCGGCGTCGCGCAGCGGGCCGTCGAGCCGCGGGTGCGGCGGCAGTTCGGTCTCCAGGCCGGGGAACCGGGCCAGCACCCGCTGGTGGATCACGTCGACGAACAGGGGATCCTCGTCGGTTCGCTCGCCGGACCGGACGGCGGACCGGGTGGCGGCCTGCGCCGGGATGCCGCCGGGACGGGTGGAGAGGACACCGGCCTGGGAGAGCCGCAACGCCCGGACGAGATCCAGGGCGCGCGGGTAGATCTCCAGGCGGGCGTTGGTGGCGGCGGTGCGGGACGCGGCGGCGGCCAGCCGGACGAGGCGTGGTGCGGCGAGCGCCGGCATCCCGTCCGGGGTGGCCGCGGCGAGCTCGCGCAGGACGGTCGCGGGGCTGGGGAGCTCCTCGGCCTTCGCCAGCCGGTCGGCGATCTTGCCGAGCGCCACCGCGTGGTCGAGCAGCGCCGGTGCGGACGGGGTGGTCGGGCCGTCGGCCTCGGTCACCTCCAGGGCGACCAGAACCCGGTCACCGTCCTTGTCCCTGTACTTGCGCCGGGCGATCCTCGGCTCGGAGTCCAGGTCGACGGTCTCCAGTGCGGCCCGGACGACGGCGGCCGCCCGCGCCCGCGGCGCGGTCGTCCCCGGGGAGCTGCCCCGGCGGGCGAGCACCGCGGTGACCAGCTCGTCGAATCCTGCCACCCGGCCGGCGTCGGCGAGGATCTCGACCAGCTCGTCGTGCACCGAACGGACGGCTGCGTCGGCGTGCCAGGCCCTGCGCCGCGCGATCAGCACCTGGGCGATGCGGCCCGGGGTCACCCCGACCCGCTCGGCGACGAGTTGCTGCCCCGACCAGAGCGGCAGGTCCGGTGGGGTGCCGGCGGCGTCCGGCAGGCCGAGGAGCAGGCGGGTGGCGCCCGCCTCGGTGACGGCCCGCGCGGAGCGGGGCAGCAGCCGGTCGGCCACCGCCTCGACCGGCATCCGGGCGTAGTCCGCCGCCGTCGTGGGCTCGGCCGCCTTCGGTGCGCCCGCCGCCGCCGCCGCCGGCGGGCCGGGCGGGGCCGGGGCGAGCGCGCGGCGCCACTGCCGGATCCGGGTCTGCAGCTCCTGTCGGGTCTTACCGGCCAGGCCGGGCAGGCTGATGATGTCCTTCGAGCCGAGGTCGAGCAGGTCGCCGACGTTCGTCGCGTCGAGCCGGTGCGCCGCCGAGACCGCGCGCGGGGACAGGCCGGCCTGCTCCAGCGGCGTGGCTTCGGTGGCCTGGGCCGCGGCCTCGTCCGGGGTCTGCGGCTCCTCGCCGGCAGCCGGGTGGACGCTCGGCACCGGCGGCGTCGAGTCGGCGGCGCGGAAGACGGCGAGCCAGGCGTCGCGCATGTCCTTCAGCGAGCCGAACCGCTTCCCCGCGTCGCGGTCCAGCGCACGCAGGAAGAAGGAGGTGAGGCCGGTGCGGATCGCCGGGTCGAACGCCTCGGTCGCCACCGTCGGCGGGCCTTCGGTGAACCGGGCCTCGGTGGAGCCGTCGCCCCACAGTGGCAGCTCGCCGGAGGCCATCTCGTGCAGCGTGACCGCCAGGGCGTACCGCTCGGCCTGGTCGTCGTAGGTGGTGCGGGTGCCGGCACCGAGGAACGGGTCCAGGTAGCGGGGCGTGCCGGCGGCCGTGTCCCGCACCGAGTGGTTGGCCAGCGAGAAGTCGATGAGGACCAGCTGCCAGGTCCGGTTGGGCCGGCGGCGCAGCACGATGTTGTCGGGTTTGAGGTCGCGGTGCGCGACGCCCTCGCCGTCGAGGTAGTCGACGGCGACGAACAGGTCGTTCGAGAAGATCTCCAGCTCGTCGACCGACAGCCGGCCTTCGCGCAGCTTGCGGGCGATGGTCTGCTCGCCGGCGTGGTCGAGGACGAGCACGGTGCGCCCGCCGACGACGAGGGTGTCCGGCCGGGCCAACCGGATCACCCGCGAGTCACGCAGCCGGCCCAGGATGTCCGCCTCGTGCTGCAGCCGTGCCGCCCGCCCGTCGGAGAGCGCGACCTTCAGGACCTCGTCACGGTTCGTCTTCTCGTTGCGCGCGAGGAACGCGCGGCTCGTCGAGCCGGTGCCCAGCCGGCTGGTGATCCGCCACTCCCCGCCGACGAGGTCACCGAGCTCGGCCTCCAGCGGGTCCCGTTCCGGTTCCGGAGCCGGTTCCGGAACCGGCTCCTGCGGCAGGTCGACCGTCGGTGCGGCCGCGATCTCCGCTGCCGGGACGGGCGGCGCCGTGAACTCCCCGACGACGAGTTCCAGCCAGTCGAGGAAGTCGCCGACGGTGGCGAAGCGGTCCTCCGGCTTCGCCCGGGTGGCCAGCGCGACCAGGTCGTTCGCCGTCTCGGTCAGCGAGTCGACGACCGCGGACGGGTGCAGCCCGCCGGCCTCGGCGAGCCGCGTCTTCAGCCCGTTGCGGGTCGGCGCCGGTGCCTCACCGGTCAGGATCAGGTAGGCGAGCGCGCCCAGGCCGAAGACGTCGATGCCGACCGGGTCCGGGTACGGGGCGTCGACCTCGGGGGCGAGGTAGCTCTCCGCGGCCCGTTCCAGCTGCGGCAGGAACCGGTGCGCCGGCTCGATGGCGAGCGCGACCGAGGTCTTCGTCATCGAGTCGGTCCGCTGCCCCGTCGACGCGTCGATGTCGCGGGCCGCGGCCTGCCAGTCGCTGATGACGAGTCTGGGAGAGAGCCAGCGCCGCTCGCTGTCCGCCTGATCGCCGCCGCCGCGGCGGGTGGACGGCACGACGAGGACGCTGCGGGCCGCGAGCGCCCGGTGGTAGAGGTGCCGGCCGTGCGCGTAGTCGAGCGTCTCGGCGAGCTCGCGGATCATCCGCAGCCGGGTGCCGGCGTCGAGCCGGTCGCCGTGACGGGCGAGGTAGTGGTCGAGGCGCATCTCGTCGGGGTGGTGGCGGAAGATCAGCGCCGGGCCGGCCTCGTGCTGCTCCAGGCCGTCGACCTGGACGATGCCCTGGTGGTCGATCCCGTTGAGGACGAGGAACTCACGCTTGGCCGCCGCCTCCCGGGTGCGGCGCTCGGCCTCGCCCGCGCCCGTCTCCACCAGGTAGATCCGCACGCGGCGGCGCGCGGAGCCCATCTGCGTGTGCCGGGCGTGGTAGTCCTGCCAGGTCGGACCGGACTCGAAGGCCGGGAAGTCCAGTTCCCAGGCGCCGACGCGCTGGTGACGCCGGCTGGGCGCGATCCCGGCGGCCGGGAGCAGCGTCGCGAGCTGCCGGGACGTCTCCGGGCTGATCCGGTGGCGTTCGTTGCGCAGCGGCGCGTCCAGCAGGTCGGACCAGATCGACGCAAGCGCGCCCGCGGTGCCCGCCCTCGCCGGTGCGCCGTCGGTGCGGGGTTCCGGGCCGAAGATCCCGTGCAGCTGGAAGTCCGGCAGCTCGACCTTCAGCGTCGCGTTCGAGAGGAAGACCGCCGGCTGGAAGAACGGCATCCGCAGCCTGCCGAGGCCCTGCGCGCGGGCGGCGGTCTCCAGGAGGTGCTTGAGCTCCTTGGACTTCTGGTTCGCGAGGATCAGCGGATTGTCGAAGATCAGGTCACTGCCGGCCGGCCGGTGCTGCACCCAGTTCGACCCCGACGCCGTGAGCCGGCCCGCCCAGCTCTTGATCTCGACGAGGTACACCCCGCCGCGGGCGACGACGAGCAGGTCGACCTCGCGCAGGTGCCCGGTCGACGCGACGAAGGTGAAGTTCGACCAGGCCCGGTACGGCTCCGCGTCCGGCAGCAGTCGCTGGACGTGTTCCAGCGCCTCCCGCTCGTGCGGGAACTGCGACGCGGTGACCGTCGTCCAACGCCTGTCCTGCACCCCGTCTCCCCGCTGCTCCCGCCGCCGCGCTCGAACGACGCCCCCCGATGCCCCAGCTCGCGACCTTAGCCCACGTACACGGCGAGCTTCTTCAGCATTCCGTGGAGCTGGTGGATCTGGAGGTTCTCCTCGCTGGTCAGCGGCTCCGCGCGGAAGTGCGCGACCGCGTTGCGGATGTTGCGGACGTCGTCGAGGAGATCGACGAAGGCCTTCTGGTCGACGAACGGCCAGCCGAGCCGCTGCCAGTTCTCCGGCACCTCCAGCAGGTGCTGGTACGCCCCGAATGTCATGTCCGCGACCTGGGCGGTTATCTTCTTGCCCTTTTTCGTGACGGCCGGTTCGTGGTCGAAGACGGGTGCGAGGAAGCTGCGGATGAGCCGCTCGATCTCGCCGATCACGAAGAACGGCCGGGCGAGATCGCCGAAGCGGGTCGCGATGTCAGCCATCGTGACGATGCCGCGGATCTCCCCCTGCTGGTTACGGACCAGGACATACTCGGAGGCCGTGATCGTGGCGAGGGTCGCCAGCAGGCTGTCCGTGTCGTGGACGACCTGTACGTCGTCATCGGTCGCCTTCGCCAGGGTGGGGGTGTGCTCGTGCGCGTAGAGCATCGCGACGGACTGCCAGGTCACGACACCGTGGAGGTGGAACTTGCCCTCCAGCACCGGGATCTGCGAGTAGTCCCACTGGAGCATGCAGGTGATCGCCCTGTCGAGGCTGTCCTGGGGCCCGACGGTGAGGAACTCCCGTTGGCCTGACAGCAGGTCACCGACCCGCAGCGCTCCGCTGGGGAGTTCCTCGTCGGGGTACTCGCCCGCGGTCTCCTGCCCGGCCGGTTCGTCCGTGCCGTCGTCCGCGGTGCGCTGTGACGGGATCTCCTCGGTGACTGTCGTGGTGTCACCGGGTGCTGCCGACGGGTCGGGTACCTCGGTGGCCGGTGCTTCCTGGGAGCTCGAGACGGGCGGGCCGTCGTCCTGCGCCGGTTGCGGGACCGAGGCTGAAAGAATCTTGATCTGGGTGTCGAGGGGGCCGGTCTCGAAGGTCGGCTCGGTCGTCAGCCCGGCTCGGGAGAGCAGGACGCGGATCGCGGAGATCGCCGTGGGACTGCGGACGCGGTGACCGAAGCGTTCCAGCAGCTGCCGGATCGTCAGTTCGCTGTCGACCAGCGACGTGAGGATGTCGTTGATGTCGTCCATGAGGGTTGCCCGTGGTCTCTGTGCGTCGGGCGGTCAGCTGGCAGTGACGACGGAGGAGAGCGTCTCGCGGCCCGCGGGCTTGCCCATCGCCTTCTCGACCAGAGTGAGCAACCGCTGGATCCTGTCCTCGTAGAAGGCGTCGAAGTCGTTGGCTCGCAGTGTCTTCGGGTCGATTCGCTGGGAGTCGACGAGATCATCGATCCAGTCGGTCGGCAGGCCTGACTCACGGGCGAACATCTCCAGGTAGGTCGCCGGAGAGCGCCCACCGATCGTCTTGGCCGCACGCAACGAGAGAGGCGTCTTGTTGATCACACTGGCCATGCGCGGGTCCTTGGTTCCGGCCCGCTCGAACCAGGCCTTCGGGAAGATCTGCCGGAAGTCGACCGCCTCGGTCACCAACGTGTCGGCGTTGATCGGCGCGTCGGTGGCGTGCCAGTCGTAACAGCCCTGCTGCAGCAGCAGCGCGAAGACTCCCTTGTAGGCGGCACTGAGCTTCATCGTCATGGTGTGCAGCCGCTGCTCCTGGAACGCGGCCTCGGTGACGGTGTCCGGTTCCCTGCCGGCGCCGTTCACCCAGTCGATCACCTGCTCGACGTCCTTCGGGAACCGGCTCTCGGTGGTGCCGCCGTAAAGCTCGCCGAACACGCCACACCAGTACCAGCGAACGATCTTCTCGAGGGCCTCCGGCCGGTCGGTGACCGCCCCGAGGACGGTCCTGATCGCGGCCAGCGGCACGAGCTGCGTCCGGTACGGCAGCTCGCCGCTGCGGAAGACGCACTGGCCCTGGAGGAAGTCGCCGGCCCAGGCGAGCGCCTCCGTCACCGCGGGCGACCATTTCCGGTAGTCGGCCAGCGGGAGCGTCAGCAGGTCCCTGCGCTTGCACCGGATCGACGGCGCGTCCGCGGTCCGCCGCGGATGCTCGGCGAGGTAGAGGTGGCGCCGGTGGTAGCTGATGACCAGCATGAGCGCCTGCAGAAAGTCGATGTTCCTCAGATCCTCGAGGACCGGGTACTTCTCGCTCAGTCCCTTCGAGATCCCCTGCCAGTCCTCCTGAAGGTTGAACTCCGACCCGTGCGTGGACGTGAACTCGCGGTTGCCGGCGTAGGTCGCCGTGAGCAGTTCGAAGACGTTCAGGACGAGCCCGCCGGTGTTGACCTTCTCGAACACCGTGCAGACGGCCTCGTTGCTCGTCTCCTTCGGGAGCTTGACCCAGGGCACGCGGAACTGGTTGATCCGCTTGAGCACCTCGCCGCTGAAGCGCCCCCAGGTTCGTCTCCGGTCCTCGTCCACCGCGTACGCCCACTGCCAGTCATTCGTCGCCATCGAGTCCAGGCTGAGGTTGAGCGGGAACATCCCCGCCGCGCACTCCTTCTCCCGGCTGGTCAGGTCGATGACGTCGTCGGGCCCGGAGCCCCGGCGCAGCAGCCGGTTCGCCGGCACGGAGACGATGGCCTCCTCGCGCTCGTCCTCGCTGCCGATCGCCCGGACGATGTCGATGTAATACCAGACCGACAGCTCGTTGTGCCGCTCGTCCTCGGTCTGCACGGGCTCGCTGGACATCAGCGCGTGGTAGAGCGAGGTGAGGCGCTGCTGACCGTCGAGCAACAGCTGCGCGGGGACTGCTCCGTCGGGAGCATTCGTACCCTCCAGCGGGCGCGCCTTGAACTGGGCCTCACCGCCGGTCTCCAGCGACATGATGACGCCGAGCGGAAACTCCCTGGTGACCGTCGCGAGCAGCGAACGGATCCGCTCGTCGTCCCACTTCCACTTCCGCTGGAAGTCCGGAAGCTGGATCCTGCCAGTGGACACGTCCTTGAGCAGCTCCTCAAGGAGAGTGTCGTGCACCGCCACCGCGCGTTCCCCCTGTCACCAGATGGTCGCCAGCCGTTGGAGTATCTCCACGCTCCGCACCGGCGATCGCACTGTACCGACTCGACAGCACGCAACACGAACCATCAGGCACGCAAACGGACATGTCGGGTGCGGAGGCGAAGCCAGGAGCAGGCCTCGAGCTGCCGATCCCGGACCGTGCGGCGACCGTTGCCGCCACCGCCTGTTCGGTTAACGCTCCGTCACCACAGACTGTGCGACAGAGCCGGGATCACCGGATGCAGCCCCTGCCGTCGCGGGCGTACTCCTTCAGCACGGCCTCGGCGGCGGCGATGACGGGCTGGTCACGCGGGTGCCTCCGGCGCCCTGCTGACGTCCGCCGGCGGTTCCGCGTCGATCAGGCCCTGCGCCTCGGGCAGCCGGGACGCGGCCGGGATCATGTAGTCGATACCCGGCCGGCACGGGCCAGCGGTGTTGAACCTGCGGGTCATCGACACTCCCCTCCCGGCACTGATGACACAGAAGTACCTGAACCGACACCTTACGCAGCCACGACGACTGCGCCGGAGTGACAGCCAGGCACCGCGTCGACCCGACGATCTCCTGGGAGAACAGCGGCGCCGCGAGCGCGGCGGTGGGCGGGCGCTGCGGGGCTCGGTTCACCGGGATCACGGGGCGCAGCTCGACCCGCTCCGATCGAACGGTGCCGGCTCCGCCTCGGCGGCAGCGATGGACAGGGCGGCGAGGTGTTCGGGGGTGCCGGCCCGCTCGCGGTTCCAGCGAACCCAGTCGGGCAACAGTGCCGCGGCCGCGGCCGCGGCCGCGACCTCGCCGTCGGCCCAGTCGCCCATCAGTTCCTGGAAGTAGCGGACCCGGTGCGGTGACGCGGCCTGCTCTGCTCCCGGCAGGCATCCGTCGAACCATTCGCCGGCCAGGGCCTCGACCGCCGCGGTCCCCGGAGGCTGGCCGTGACGGTCGATCGACCAGGCGGTGAAGGCCGCGACCGTCGGTGCCGTGTCGTGGCCCCCGAAGAGCGACGTCCGGGCGGGCAGCGGCATTCCACGCTCCGCCAACGCGACTTCCAGGTCGACGAGGCGGCGCATCACCCGGTACCAGTTGTTCAGCGCTGAATCCGACTCACGTCCACTCAGGTAAAGGTCGTCTTCGTCGGCGTGGACGAGACACAGCAGCTCGTCCGCATTCGTGACCGGCTGCGGCTGCGCACCGTCGGCGGACGCACCGGCCAGGGACCGCCAGGCGGCGGCAGCCTGGGGCACGTCGTCATAGCAGCCGGCGTTCACGATGAGAATGTCGCCGCAGGCGTCGACGTCGAAGAGGAAGACCGACGGATCCTTCGTCTCCGGGTAGGCGAAGCCGGCGATCACCGCCAGGCGGGTGCCGTACGCGTCCCGCATCTGCCAGACCTCACCCGTCGCGGCGATCTCCGCCATCTCGTGCAGCCAGCCCGGCTGATCAGCCCCCTGGACCACGTCACGCAGCAGTCCCCTCGCCGCGGCCAGGGCCCTGGAGGCCAGCGAGGGCACCGCGATCGAGGCGATGCCGAACAGCAGCCGCCACGGCGCCTCCCACCCCGCGCCGCCTCGGTCCAGCTCGCCGCGAATCCGCGCGGCCAGCCCGCCGACGAGCTCGACGAGCCACCAGTCGAACCACCCGACGGCGTCCTCGTCCACGGCCCGCCGCAGCTGCCTGCCGAGCAGGCGCGACGTCGCCTCTTCCAGGGCGCGCGGCCCGTCGGCTGCCAGGACGACATCAGCTCCCGCGAGAGTCTCGTCGATCGCCGGCAGAAACCAGCCCGGCATCTCCTCAGCTCGTAGCGGCTCCAGCCCGGGGGCGTCTCGCGCTGTCGCGCCGACTCGCGCCCCGGCCGCCCGCCGCGGCTGCCCAGAGCCCGGGCGCCCAGGTGGCCGCTTCTTGCTGCTCTTCTTCGACTTACGTCCACGCGACACAGGCGACACGCCGCTGATCGTAATGGTCGTGGAAGCCAGGCACCTCGCTCGCCGTGAGGAGACCCAGCAAGACCACTCCAGCACGACCATTCAGAGATCACGCTCGCGGACGCCATGAAGGCCGTAAAGGGCGGCCAGAAAAGGTCACAATTTCCTCGGCGCCCAGCCGACAAACACCTGGCCGAGATACTCCTTGGCCTGGTCGGTCAGGTAGCCTCGGGCGTCCTCACCCAGCGGTTCAAGTGCGTACCTGCGAACGTAAACATTCACCTGGTTTAGGGATCTTGCTGTAGGTGAGGGTTCACGGGCATGGCTGTGGGCCGCGCCGGGCGGGGTGGGAGGGGCTGTCAGGTGGGGACGACGGCAGCTGGTGGCATCCAGGGGGTGCCGCGGAACGCGAGGCGTAGGGCGTGCAGCGCGGAGACGCCGTGTTTACGGGCGGTGGACAGGTAGCTGGCGATCTGGAGGCGGCAGGTGGTCGTGGCCGCGGAGGTGAGCCGGCCGGAGATCTTCTGCTGGGTTTTGAACGGCCGGAGGTCGCGCTCGCTCTGGTTGTTCGTCGGCCACACGTCGAGGTCGAAGACGAAACGGAGTACGTCGTCCTGCCGGTCGCGCAGGCATACGAGCAGGCAGCGGCCGACCGGCTGCTTCGTGCCCTTCTCTGCCGCGGGGACCTGGCTGAGTCCGACGCGGACCGCGCCGCGGTACTCGGCGATCAGCGGGTCACGTAGGGCGGCGGGGACCTCGGCCAGCCCGGCCGCGCGGGCGAGGTTGGCCTGGTGGACCAGGCCCCGCAGCGACTCCTGGAGCTGGACCGGCCACACCTGCTCGGGGTAGGTCTCGGCCACATCCTGGAGATCGCGCAGGAGATGCGAGACGCACAGCTGGTGCAGGAAGCCGGTGAACTCGTCGCAGTCGTAGAGGGCGTAGCGGTCGTGGACGACGACCCCGAGCATCCGGCCGAGCAGGAACACCCGGAAGCTGGCCTTGTCACGGCCTCCCAGCATGAACAGGGTGAACAGCAGGGTCGACGCCGAGAGCACGTAGCGCTTCTCGCCCTTCGGGCCGACCTTCAGCGGTGTCTCGTCGAACCCGGCGACCCTCTCAGCGGCGATCCGCTGTTCGATCTCGGTCACCGGCGCCTCGACCGCGTCCGCACCCAGCGCCAGCAGCGAGTGCAGCCAGCCCGTCGAGACCTCCACCCCGCACAGCTCGACGATCGCCTCCCGGGCCCGCTCGACCGGCAGGTGCTGGCGGACCAGGAAGTACGTCGCGAGCGCGCGCAGCTCCGGCCCGTACGACACCGGCGCCCCGGACACCCCGTCGGGTCGGGCAGCCACGTGACGGCGCCCGCAGCCGCACACCACCCGGTAGAGATCATGCTGGGTCACCCCGACCCGGGCCGGGGTGAGATCGTGGGACTGGTGCGAGCGGGCGACCCCGACCGCCGCCGCCTCGGCCAGCGACGCCCCGCAGTCACAGGCCCCGACCGGGACATGCGCCTCGACCCGATCCGGGACCTCCCGCCAGGCCAGCGTCCGCCCGTCCTGCCCCGGCTGCTTCCCGCGCTTCTTCCTCCCGCCCCCGGCGGCACGGCGCTCCGCCCGGTTCGGCCCCACCCGGCCTGGCAGCACCCCCTCCGACGACGGCGGCAACGCGAGTTCCCCGAGTTCCGTGAGCCCGCCCGCCTCAACCGGTCGACCTCGGCCGCCAGCTCCTCGACCCGACGTTCCTGCCCGGCCAGTCGCTCCTCCCGCTCGGCGATCCCGGCCCGCAGCTGCTCGATCAGGCCCGCCTGCGCCACCACGAGAGCGACCAGCTCCTCGCGCGACATCTCCTCCGGCGGCACCCGGCCACACCACCACGCCCCGACCACGCCGTCACGGGCAACACACCCGAACGGCGAACAACATCCACACCCGGCTCCAACGCCAGCCACTCACCGCAAGATCACGAAACTACGTGAATGTTTACCTGCGAACCTCGACAGGATCATATTTCCATGGGAACACGACGATACAGATTATTCAAATCAGAATAGCAACTGGAACACCCGTCGGCCGCCGTTGCGGGCGCGCCACTGGCGACCAGAACACCGGGCGCGGCGAGCAACCCGGCAACCAGAAGCCAGCCAAGGAAGTTAATGCGATTTCGTCTGCGAGAATGCAAACTTTTCAATGGACGGCGCAGGTAGGTATTCATCTTTCCCCCACCACAAATCACTATGACAGAGAAAGCATGCCGACTACTTCATGGACGGACGACACCGAAACTCACGGCGTCGGTTCGGTCAGCCGACAGCCGACAGCCGACAGCCGACAGCCGGAGCGTCCACGGGAATCCATCGTTGCGTCCGGAGAATTTTTCCTGCGGCCGACAGGATTCGAAGCATCGACACCATTCAATCTAAACAAATATTTTTTGACCGAGGGGCTGGGGTCAAGCCGGCAGGCCGCGCCCGGACAAAGTGGTTTGCCTGCCTGCCACAGTGCTGCTCTACTCAGTGATCGCCGCCGATGCGGCTCCGTCGCCACCGATCTCCGGCGTGCGGCGAGAAAGATCGAGAGCGAAGAGACCGGGAGCCGGCAAGACATGGCAGGAACGTGAGGACGAGCGCCGAGGCGCGCCCCGAGGCCCGACGCCGAGTGGGTGACCGGATGAAGCTGCACCGCCGTCGGCTCCGGCTCGACGGACGGGCCTACACCGCGATCACTCTCCGGCCTGGCAGTTACGCCAGGTTCAGCACCAACCACTACCACCAGACCTGGCACGTTCTCTCCGACTGGCATGGTGCCCGCCTCCTCAGCCGGTTGCTGTGGGGCCTCGCCTATCAGCGAATGCCGGGCACGTTCGTCCTCATCGACCGGCCTTTCCTCACGCCCAACCCCTTCGACGCCGCCACGAGCGATCCCATCGTGCTCCTGCCGTCCGTGCTCACCACACTGCCCGCCACGGCGGCCCGCGCCCTGCGCAGCGCCCTCCCGTTGAGCGGACCGTCCGACGCAACGGTCCGATGGCACACCCCCGGCCTGGACGCTGCCGTGGCCGCTGATTCCGCGTGGCAGGCCACACCACCTGGCAGCCGCCGGTGGCCGGCCTGGCAGCCGGACCCCCACCCGCGGCCGTGGGTCGACCGCATCGGCGGCCTGATCGTCATCGCGGCACCACCGGCCACACTCAGGGGCCACGCGCTCAACATTCACCGCCTCGGCGAGTACGCGAACCGCGGTATGGACTACACCGCCCTCACCTGGCCGCTCGGCGAGGTTCAGATCTTCGCCGACTACCGCCACCGGGTACGCGCCGCCGTCGCCGCCCGCGGGGAAGTACTCGCCGAACATTCCGAACCGACCCCACCGGACGAACTCAACCCGAAGATCTGGGAACGGGGCAGCGCCATCCGCGACCGGCAGCTCAGCCAGCTTCCCCGCGCCGGAGCGCCGCAAGCCCTGCCAACCGGACCCGCAACCGGATGAGACGTTCTCGCCGTCTACTCGGAACCTGATCGCTTTGGTGATGCCCGGATGTTGACATCCAGGTGAGCGGCGCCGCGCGTCCCCACGGCCCAATACCAGGAACTTAAGGTCTGATCGTGTAGGTTCTGGCTGTGCCGAGGCGTGGTCAGGTCAAGGAGAAGGCCGGGGACCGGTTGGTGGACCGGGTCGGGTTGGGGGTGCTGGCCGCGCAGTTCCC
>NZ_JBFLUG010000081.1:0-33975 GCF_041008525.1 Parafrankia sp. FMc2
CGCCCCTCCCGCCCCGGCCAACGTCGACAGCCCAAGCGAGGCACAGCGGCGGCTGGAGCCGGACGAGCCACCACCTGGTGGGGGTGCCGCCGCGGCCGAGGCTGACGAAGCACCGCCTCCGCCTCCGTCGGCGCCCGCCGTCGCTGTGCCCGCCGCGTCGCCGCGCGCGCCGGAGGTGACCACACCGCTGCTACTCACCCTGTTCGGCAGGTGGCAGCTGTCCTATCGGCCGACGCCGGACAGCGAACCCCACACGGTCGAGGGCATCGGGATCAAGGGCCGTGAGCTCGTGGCCTACCTCGCCGCTCATACCGGCTGGGTCCGCCGCGACACCCTCATCGAAGCGGTCTGGCCGGACGACGGCGAACCCCGCCACCGGATCGACAACCGCTTCTACGCCGCGCTCAGCCCGCTGCGCCGAGCCCTGCGCCGCGCCACCGACGGGGCGATCGACGACCTGTTCGAGCAGAACGAAGGCCGCTGGCGGCTGCGTACCGACCTGCTCACCGTCGACCTCTGGCAGATCCAGGACGCCCTGGAGGCCCGCCGACGGGCCACGACGACCGCACAGGAGATCGCCGCGATCCTGCCGCTGACCGGCCTCTACACCGGCCACCTCGCCACGGACCTCACCGGCACCTGGGCCGAGCCCCCCCGGGAGCATCTGCGCCGCCAGGTGACCGACGCGCTGACCAGCATCCTCGCCTCCCTCAGCGAGGCAACCCCCGAGCGTCTCGACCTGCTCGACACACTGCGCCATCTCGACCCGACCAACGAACAGATCTACTGCCAGATCGCCCGCGCCCAGGCCCACCTCGGCCACCACGACGCTCTCACGGTCACCTACGGCCAGCTGGTCGACGCACTAGCCGACCTCGACCAGCGGCCCTCCGCGGACACTGACCGCCTCTTCCAGGAGCTGATGCGGGGCCCGCGGAACAGTCGTTCAGCGTGATCGCGACCGGCGGGCCTTCGTGCCGTTCTTCCTGCGCCGGCGCCGTTCCGACCAGATCCGCCGATCTAGCTCCAGCAGGTCCTCGTGCGCCGCGGCCCATTGCGCCATCGGCAGCACCAGCCTCGCCAGCTCCTTCGCCGCCGGCGTCAACCGATACACGGAGGTGAAGGGCCACTGCTGGCCCCGGTCGCGCTCGACCAGCCCACGGTCCTGCATCCAGCGCAACGTCCGGTGCAACACCGAGTCCCGCAATACCGGCTGCGCCCACCGCCGCCCCCGGGCCACCTCGTAGGACCGCAGCATGCCCAGCAGACCGGTATAGGACAGCGGCTCACGCGACAAAGCCACCAGCACGTCCGGCAGCCACTCAGGCGCCAGCGTGAGCCTCAGATCATGCAACAGGATACGGCGATCAGGATCAGACAGATCTCCATCGAGCGACACACAAACCCCCACGGAGAGATCCACAGACCCGGCGGGTCTGTGCTGACCGTTCCGCCGCGCAGCGCGACCCCCTCCCGGTCGCGGATGTCCCAGCATCCCTGCGTGACAGGCACTTCACCCCCAGGCTGCACCATCTACGCATACGTGACAATCCGATTCGACACTGTCACGAGCAGCCGGCCGCCGGACCACCGGCTTGCCACAAGAGGCCGATCATGCTGCGACACCCCTGAATACCTGCGAAGACGCCGCTATTCGTGGCGGTAGACCCGCTGAAGAGCACGCGCCGTCCTGGGTGGCCATGACGCACGTCACGTCGGCCTGACTCGCGACGAGACCAGCCCGGACCGCCCGCCGCGACGTCCCGCTCGTTTGCCTACCGTCGAAGACGTATGTACGACGCAGGTGAGGTGGCGGAGCTGGGAACCGCGGCCGTGGGTCTACCGGATGCTGCTCAATCCCGCCGCGATCGCCGGCCGGCGCGCCCCCGCCGGGTGCGCGCCTTGGTCTACACCCTCGACGCCCGCGGAGGCAGCGCTTCCAGCCGCTTCCTGCGGCTCGTCCCCGATACACCAGTCGTCGAACAGATCGCCTTCGAAGCCGCGACCCGCTCGCGGCCATCACGATGATGACGACCACCCTCAGTGACACCGCAGCCAGCGTCACCACCGTCCTCGTCGCCCACCACGGCATTCCGGACGTCATACCTGCCGCCGAAGCCGAAATCACCACCCGCATGACCCTGACCAAACTCGTCGAACTCGGCGAGAAAGACCAGCCTCCTCGCTAACCGAAAGGCTCCGCCGACAATAGGCTCGTACCAGGGTCGCCCGTCGACGTCGGTATCGCGACAGTCGGTCGGTGCAATCCACGGCGCATTCGCCTGCGGACGGGAACGGATTCCAGCCGCGGAGCCTCGCATCCCCCAATGTCGACCACGCGCCCTGCGCTCGCTCGGCGGCGATCCCGCATACCTATCCGGCCGAGGAATCCAGCCACTGAAAGGTGCGGATCGTCGGCAGCCAGCACAGCCCCCAGAGAGCGCAGCGTGACGACAAAGACACGGCCTGTGCGAGGCCCTGACCGCGGGCCTGACCGGGGACCTGACCGTGTACCTACTTAGCAGGTACACGCTCGCCTCACAGCAGCGCAGGTCAGGAGCCTGCTGGGTGTACCTAAGTGGGCCAAGACTGGGATGCGAGGCAACGAGCTGATAGTCGGCTGGTCCGGCGGTGTGGACTGTGGTGTGCGCGGGTCAGGTGGCGGCGACTTGTGGCGCGGTAGGAATGGCACATAACCCCGCTTACTTGGCATTCCTTTCCGCCTTTCTGTCTTTCTGTCTTTGTTCTTGGTTTTGGCTTTCGCCTTTCACTTGCTCTTTCTCTTTTCCCCTTCCCGCCTTCGCCGTCGTCGACAATCTGGCGATATTCTGGCCCGACAATCCCCAAAAGAATCTTGAATTGATGGACGAATGGGGGTTGAATTCGGACGTACATAAGTGGAGAATTAGGTATCGGCACCGGGTGAGGGAAACCCCCCGGGAACCAATCCCCTGTAAGGAAGGTCTGTCATGGGCAACCCCGTTTTCACGTCGGACACGCCGTCCGCGCTTCCGGGCGCGCGCGTCCAGCCGGACGACATGGCGCGGGTCACTGACAGTGACTGGCAGGACATCCGGACCATCGCGCGGAAGTACTGCCGCACGGTGAACTTCACCCGGTCGCGCAAGCGCATGGACGGTAACACCACCATGGCGGGCGGACCGTTCGGCAAGTACGGCACGGCAGACGTCAGTGACGACGTCACCCAGGACGCCGTACTTCTGTTTGCTCAAAACCTCGCGAAGATCAGCGGCCGGTTTCAGCCTGCCTCCCTGTCGGTCGCGACGCGCGAGCCTGACTCCTGGCTTTACGTGACGGGCAAGGGTCGGGAGTTCGTCGCAGACCGAAAGATGATCATGGGATGGGCGGTCAAGGACGCTGCCGCGCGGAACGGCTTCCGGACGGATGAAGATCCCGACGAAATGGACGCGACACCGGGTGAGCAGTACATGCGGGGCGTGGCACACGCGGAGTTCGTCGCCACGGGCAGCTACCTCGCCAGCATCAGCGACGTGGTGTGGGGTTCGGCCTACGGGGACGGTCAGGACTTCCCTGTGATCGATCGTGTCCTAGCGGAAGGCAGCAACGCGGACGACATCGGACGGGCCGGAGTGCTCTCCCACGTGGCACAGCAGCTCTACGGCGGACAGTACGGGTCCCGCCGCGCCGTCCGCCGTGCCCGTGACGCTGCCCTATCCGAACTCCGGGAACTCACACAGCGGCTCGACGAAACGCGCGAGATGCTCGCCCACAGCGCCACGCGGCGCGACAAGCGGCGCACGGGAGCGCTTCCCGACGACTGACATACCTAGCCGAAAGGGGCACCGGGCGCACCTAGCCCGGTGCCCCTTTCGGCTTTCCGGAGCGCTTTCCAGCCGGACGGTTGGAGCGCTCCCGACGCCGTATCAAGGTGAAGGACTTCCCACCCTGGTACGCACGACGGAGCGCTTTCCAGCCGGACGGTTGGAGCGCTCCCGACGCCGTATCAAGGTGAAGGACTTCCCCACCCTGGTACGCACGACGGAGCGCTTTCCAGCCGGACGGTTGGAGCGCTCCCGACGCCGTATCAAGGTGAAGGACTTCCCCACCCTGGTACGCACGACGGAATGCTTTCCAGCCGGACGGTTGGAGCGCTCCCGACGCCGTATCAAGGTGAAGGAATATCCCGCTCCAAAGCTCAACCGTAAGCGGTATCCGTCGGTCTGATCGGAGGGTCTCTATGCGTCGCTTCGGCACGAACCTCGCGTCCAACCTGTCGGTGCGGGGTGGGCGTCACCACTTGGCGGTGGCCGCGCTGCTCTGCCTTCTGGAGCTGCTGTTGCTCGTTTCCGTCGAGGTCCTGCTCATCCACATCCTCATGGCGGTGGCGATCTTCGGACGGGACGTGGTCGACGCGTTCCTGCGTGACGGCAAGCACAAGACCTCGGACTGACCGGCAACGGGCAGGAGGCACATCCACATGGGTTGGTGTGCCTCCTGCCCGCACCGTGCGGTTGCGACCGCATCGAAGAAAGGACAAGACCTGTGTCTGTCCGTGACACCGTCTCGCCGGACTTCCTGACGCGTTTCCAATTGGGGGCCTGGCATGAACTGATCAGGACGGCGGTCGTCGAGTGGGCGCCGGATCAGACCACGAACCTCTACGGCAGCGGATTCGACGGAACCGAGATCGAGTTCCTCGACGGCGTGCCGGTGGAGGACATCCGCGAGTTCCTCGTCTTCGGGATTGGTGACCTTTTCAGCCTCGCGTGCCGTCTCGGCGACAAGGCGCCGACGCCGGAGGAACTGGGCGCCGAGTACGTGCTGTCCCGTCAGCGCGCCGGGGCGGGTCTGTGGGACCGCGGTCTCGGCCCGGAAGGCGACCGGCTACACGAGCTGGCCCGCTCATTGGGCGACATCGAACTACAGGTGTCCGGCCAAGCCGACGACTGCGACAGCTGGACGGTCGACGTGCTCTGAGCACGCCCGGCCGAAGCCGATCAGAAGGGAACCCAAGATTGATCAGCTATGTGGCACCGGGTGAGATCCGGAGCATGGTGCTGCCGTATTCGGAGGTGTGCATGTACCTGCGGGTCGCGGGTCGCCAGATGCGCTGCGAGATCCAGGCACCGGACGGACGGTCGCCCGCGGTGCAGCTACTCGACGACGACGGCCGGCCGTTCAGTTCGCCGATCACGCTCGGAGAGGCCGGTTTCCACCGCGACGACCACGGACGGATCTACACCGAAACCTGACCGGGCCTGAAGGAGGCGGAAGGGATGATGTTCTCGGTACAGATCGACGGCCGGACCGTCGACGCCGTGGACGACGACCACGAAAGCGTCACCGTCGAGATCGGCGGCAACGACACGACCTACCGGTGCTCCAACTGCGGCGACGCACTGTCCGAAACCGCAGACGGCCACTGGCTGGGTGAATCCAGCGGCGCGGACTGCCCCGACGCCGACCCCGACGACGAGGAAACCGGCGGGGACCATGTGCCGGAGGCGGTGCCGCTGAGCTGGTGCAACCACGCCGGTGTCACGGCGGACGAGTCCGAGGACTCGGTGACCGTGCACATCTCGGTCGGGGACCCGCGCGGGGCGTTCACATTCACGGTGCGCCGCGTGCCCGACGACGCCGACAGCGTGCTCGCGGGCCGGCTGCTGCTGCACGTGCCGTATCCGGACGAGACATGCGGGCACCGGCCGCTCACGCCGCTGCACGACGGCACCTACCTCATCGGCAGCTGACCATCCCACACCGCCGTCCCCGGACCCTTCGGTCCGGGGACGGCGCAAGCCTGCCCGCCCGCCGCCACCGGGCGGGCCTCACCGAAGGAGTGACGCCGTGGACGTTGAGACGCACGTCGGCTACCACGAGTTGTCGGTCGACGCGCAGGACACGGTCACCGAGATCCTGAACAGGTTCCGGGTCGCCGACGCTCCCGCGCTCGCGAACGTGCTGCGGATGACCAACCGGCCCGGCGGCTACGACGGCGATACCGGCCTGTACATCGCCGACGCCCTCACCAAGATCGATCGAGAGGATGTAGCTCCCGAAACCGTGGACGGTCCGGCCTACCTGGATGACACCGACGGGTTGCGAGAGCTGGAGAAGCTCGGTTACCTCACGGTGCATGATCTTGCCTACGAGACTTCCAGCGCCAGCTACCTCGACGAGGGCCGCAGCCTGACCGCGATCCGCGTGGTCCGCCCGTTCCACACCGCCGGGGTCGTCTACCGGTGGCGGCGCGCGCTGACCGGCCCGGCCGACGAGTGGGACATCGTCACCCGCCCCGGCGTGGTCTGGCCCGGCGTGTACGTGCACGGCGCAGTCGGAGACTACCGATCGCGCGACGTCGGGCTGGTGTATGCCGGCCCGCCCGAGCTGGACACCGACACGCTGATCTACGCCATCCGCGAGGACTCCGACGTCTTCACCTGCCATGCCGTGTGCGACCGGTGCGGCGCCGACTGGTACGCCGCCGACGGCTCGTGGACCTTCCGGGCCAACCGGGCACACACCGACTTCGACTTCGACGACGCGCGCCGCCACCACGGGACCACGGTGATGTGCCCGGAGCCGCTGTGTGTGGACGGCCGGGTCAGCTTCACCGTCGGCTGATTCCCCGCCCCGGCCGACCCCCGTTCGTCGCGGGCCGGGAGACCGGCCCGCGCATGTCCCCACCCCCTGAAGTAAGGCAGGGCCACCGCATGCCCGAGAGCATTCCGACCCTTCAGAGCGCGACCGACTTCGTGCTCTCCCACTCGACCGACGACGACCTGACCCGACTTGCCGCCACGATCAAGCAACGACGGACCGCATTGGCCTCGATCCGGACCGCCACTCTGACCACCGGCGCCACGGTCAGAATTGCGAACATCAAACCGAAGTTCCTCGACGGGCTGACCGGCCGGATCGTCCAGATCGACGGCACGCACGCGACGGTGGCGCTCGACGCCGACTCCACCGACCGGCTGCGCCACACGTCGCAGTCCCGCTACATCATGCCCACCGAGACGACCAGCTTCGACCTGCGCGGCATCCCACTGACCTGCTGCCTGCCCACCGGCTGACCCGCCGGGTCAACGCGGGCCGGGCACACTGGTCCGCCACGATCCCGCAAGTCGGCCCGTGCTGCTAACGCTCGGGAGTACGCATGACATCTGCCGCAACCATGCGCGTCACCATCAGCGGCGTCTACAGCGAGTACGAGGTACCGGCCGGCGATGAGCGGTGGAACGGCTGGGCCGTTCCCGGTTTCACCGCCTGCCAGGTCCACCAGTTGGCGGCCGAGACCGCCGCGCTGGCCGCGACCGTACCCGCCGACGAGATCGACACGATCACGATCGGCGACGACGGCACGGTCCGGGTGCACCGCGGGCCGTGGGACTCCACAACCGTCGTCGAGCCCGCCCCGGACGGCCTGTACTACATCGGCGCCTACGACTGGGCCTGGGAGATCGTCCCGGCTGTCTGATTGGCCGCCGTTCGGTCCACGCGCGGGCCGGCCACCGTGCCGTCCGGTGCACAGCCCATCACTCCGCACCCGTTCCCGCACCGGAGCCGCCCATGACCGCGCCCACCGCCGACCCGCCCCGGGTCGGCGTCCACATCGCCGAAGACCTCGACTACTACGCCGCACCGGTCGGCGACCCGGAGATCGTCGCCGAGGAACGCCGCCACTTCGCCGACGGAACCTGGACGCCCTACCTGCTGTGCACCGTTGTCGAGTGCCCGCACTGCGGCCACTACTACACCACTGACGCGCTCGCCGGTGTGGTCGTCGACACCACGTCGCTGGTCGACTCGATCGTCTGGACCGACGACCCCCGCCTCGCGGACGCCGATGACTACCTACACGAACAGATCCGCGACTTGATCCACGCCGAGCAGGCGAATCCCACCCCACCGACGGAATGGGTGCCCCTGCCCACCGGCTGAACCGTTCGCCGCTCCGTGCGGCTCACTCTCCGAAACGACCACCGCCATGGATGACCTTGACCCCACGATCGCGGCAGCCGATCACGACTACCGGCAGACCGCGTTCGCCCACGCCCAGACCACCGACCGGCTCGTCTTCCTGCTCGCGACCCGCATCGCCCGCAACGTCCGCCGCGCCGCCGCCTTCCGGGACGCGACCGAGGTCGGCGTCGACAGTGATCATCAGCTGGACATGGTGTGCACCCTGACCGATGTCCTCGCCGAACGGAACGGCGACCCGGGCTTTGAGCAGGTCGCCGCGCAGATCCGCGGCGACCTGCTCCGTATCGCCGAGACCGGCCACTTCCACGCCGACAACCGGCTCCTCCAACTCCCACGCACCCCGACCGCCCGAAGGAGGTAAGCCCATGTTGTTCGACCCGTCCGCGCTCCCGACCGCCGACAAGGCCGACCTCGGCGAAGCCCTGTCCGCGATCAACGCCGAACTCCGGCGCCGGATCACCAGCGACGACGGCGGGCTCGCTGCGCTGGTCCACCAGACCTGGCCGAGCGCGATCGCCGTGCTGTGCGACGTCGTCTGGGACGACTACCCGACCGCCTCGGCCGAAGGCGTCCTACTCGCCGACAACACCACGATCGACGTCGACCCGGACAGCGCCCCGGACGAGTGGGACGCGATCTGCGATGAGGTCGCGAACCTCGCCGCCATCGATGGCGCCATCAGCGACGATCACGAACACGGCTACCTGATCCGCTTCGATCCGCCACCCGCCGCCGCCTCGGCGCCGCTCCTTACCACGGGCCGCGATGCGGCCCGGAGCTGACGATGGGCCGCCCGCCACGCCGCCACGTCGCCCGCGCGGCGGCTGACTTCGACGAGCTGCGGCGCCGGCCGGTGAACCGGGGCGGGCCGCCAACCGATGAAGATCACCTCGACGCGTCCGCGTTGCTGGCCCCGCTGACCGGCGGCCACGGCGAGCGGCACGAAGCGCTGCGCGCCGCCGGGATCGGTGACCACACGATGCCCGGCTACGACCCGGATCGGGTCGTGCGCATCCTGGCCGCGCTACGCGACCGGCTGACCCACGACATCGACACCTGGACCTACGCCCGGGTCTCGCGTGCCTGGGTCGAACAGCACTGGCGGGAGGCCCTGCACCGCGGCGACTGCGCCCGTTGCACCCGCCCCTGTCACAGCTGTGCCGTCTGGGCCGACGCGCTCGGCCTCGAACGGGTCGACGACGACGGCCGGCCCGTCTGGCGCCCACGACCCACCGCGGACCCCTGACGCCCCGCCAGCGCCGGGGTTTCCGGATACCTCCCGTGAAGGGACCATCGACAATGGCACCCGAGTTTCCCCTGCCGGCCCGATTTTTCGGCGGCCCGGTGGTCGCCGGTATCTACATTCCTCGCGCGGGCATCTACGCGCCGCTGTGGGCCGCGGTCGCCGAAAGCACCCGACCGGGAGAGTTTCACGTCGGGCTGCTTCACAACGACCAGGACGCCTTCGACGGCTTGTACGACATTCCCGGCTGGGATCAAGCCCTCGACCGGATGCGCGAGAAAGCCGATATCTGGCGCAAAGCCCGCCGGTAGCCGCACCGCACCCAAGCCGGCAACGGCCGAGATGCCGCCGCCCGTCGACCGGGGCGGGCCCGGCAGCGTTACGGCCATGACCGGTTCCCCTGTTCACGAAAGGCCCGCCCATGGCGTACCGCACCGTCCACAGAACCATCCTGCCCGGTTTCCGCAACTACGGCTACGAAGTTCGCGAGGATGGCGAGACCATCGAAACCGGGGAGATCATCGACACCGGCCGTCTGGCCACTGTCCGTCCGACTGACGGCCAACGTCGCCGGCCGATTCTGTGGTACGACACCGAGCTGGAGGCGCTTCAAGCGCTCGCGCGAACGCGGAACGCCACCTACATCGGCTGATCGCGTCAACCACGGCGACGCCCACACCCGCCACCAATAGCAGCAGGCAGCGCGATGTTGCGCTGCCTGCTGGCAGCCCGGGATCTGGGCGGCCACACCCGGAACGGAATCTCCTCATCCCGTGCGGGGCCGCTGATGCCGCGCACCGCTGGGTCCCTGAAACGGCTTCCGGCCGCATCCTACCCGGGAAAGTTTCCCGATTCTCCGTGAGAAAGGAATGGGAATGGACCCTGCCCGTGAACTCCCAGACCTGATGCGTTCGCTGCCCATCGACCGGCATCGGGGGCTGCCGATTCCAGCGGTCACCGCACGCCACCCGGACGGACAGCCGGACTTCTCCACCGTCGATGGCCGTGAGGCGTTGCGCCTCGCGTCCGAGGGCCGATGCGGTATCTGCGGAAACCCGTTGGACTCCCAGATTGCCTTTCTTGGCGGGCCGGGTGCGGTCGCGGCCCGTGCCTATCACGATCCTCCGATGCATGAATCCTGTGCCGAGGCGTCGACGATTTTGTGTCCATATCTCTCGCGCCGGGACATGCGTCGGGTAACAGACCGTCGTTCCACCGGCGTGCTGCCGACGAACAGCGCGGAGAAGAAGCCGGACCGCTGGGTGATGTGGATCTGCCGGGATTTCGCCGCGTACGTCATCGACGGAATGCCGCTGTTCCGGCCGGAACCCTACCTGCGGTTGCGCACCTTCACCTACACCGACGGCGGCCACCTCCACGAGACACCCGACATATCCCCGCACCCCTAATCCGAGGGGCGGCAGAACGACAAGGAGAAAGGAGCGGCGGCGATGAGTCTCATCACCGAACGCGAACCAATGCTGCTGGTCAACGACGCCGACCGGCGACTGACCTACCGGTGGGTCGTACGGCGGGTCAACGAGGACACCGACCCGGCGACGCTGGTCGTCAACCTGAAGATCCGCCACCACGGGACGAGCAGGGAGTACTACGCCGAGCTGCGAAACGAGACCGAGACCGACCAGGGCGTCGGGATCGAGAAGTTCGGCTGGAACGACCCGGTGTGGCACCGCCGCCAGCCCGTGCCCCGCTACTCCCGCAAGGGCCTGCGGGCCTTCGCCGAGCAGACCCTCGCCGCGCTGCGCCAAGCCGACGCCACCGGCGAACCGCTGCACGTGGACCTGCTCGACACGCCGCCCACCGACGCCCCCCGCGACACATCCCCGCCGGCCACCGCCCCGGCCGCGGGCCTTCCCCACGGAGATCAGTGATGCGCGCAGATAGCACGAGCCAGGGATGGACGCGGCTGGGCCGTGGCCTGCGGACCGCGCTGGCCCGGCGGTCCGAGACGCCCTACGTACGGGCACAGCGGCGCCGGGAGCAGGTCCGCGACGCGTTCCTGACCGCCCGCGACGAGTGGCGGCAGCTCCTGGAGATCCTCATCGAGGGCGAGACCCGCGCCGTGTGCCCGGCCGCCACCGAGCTGGAGGTCGAGACGTTCACCGACGAGCTGGGCGAGCCGCGCGCCCGGCTGATCACCATCGTCACCGACGAGGGCAGCGCCGACGAGGACGAAGAGGCGGTCTTGGACCGGATTTGCGAGCTACTCGACGAGTGGTCGATCGTCGCCAACCCCGATACCACGGACATCCCCTTCACCCTGCCGCCCGGCCCACCCCAGCCAGCGACACCGACCACGCCCTGACCAGACCGGGAACCCGGCGAGCCCAACGCCGGCCCCGCCAGACCGATCGGGTCGCGGTCCGACGTCAGCGTCGGGCCGCGACCACGTATGTCCCTGACCGGATTCGGAGGCATCCATGCCGCCCGACAGCCATTACCTGGTTCACGCGCGGCTGACCCGCCGCGCCCCCCGCGCGGACATCGTCGAGATCGCCAGCCGCGACAGCGTGGCGTGCGCGGTCAACGCCTGGAAGCAGGCGACCCGATGCTGGTCGTCTCCTACACCGGCGCGCCAGCACCCAACCCGGGGATCGGTAAAGGATTTGTCGAGCCGGGTGACCGCTTCCAGGTGTATCCGGGTGAGGTCCGTCCGCCTGGAGCGGCGTGACCGGCCGGTCACGCCGCCCCGGCCGACCGTCCACGCCGCACGCGACGCGCTCGCGCGCGTCTACGACGCCGCGCCCGACACGAACGACGCCAGCGACATGTACGTCCTGGAGATCGACGGTGTGAAGATCCTCTTCCGGCTGGTCGCCGAGGAGGACGACGGCGAGGACGGCGACGGCGAGACCGAGCCGTCGGTCTACGTCTACCTGGAGAACACCGGCCGCCCAAAGGGCACCGCCCTCATGGTCGACATCAACGGCAACGCCAGCGACTACCGCTTCTGACCGCCGCCACGGCACTCGGCCTTCCCCCGGCCGGCGGCACCTGTCCCGGCCAGCCGTCGAGGCATCGCCATGCCCGCATCCCTGCGGATCAAGAGCAATCCCCGCACGCACGAACAGCACTCTGCCCGCGCGGGCGGCCCTGGCTGCCCCGCGCGGCGTGCTGGAAACCATAAGGAGGTGTAGTGAGGTGACGCGGCAGAACGTGTACGAGATCGTCACCGACACGGTCGTCAACGCTCTGGAGAACGGCACGGTCCCGTGGCATCAGCCGTGGAACGTCGAGGTCGGCGTACCCCTGTCCCTGGCGACAGGCAAGCCGTACCGGGGCGTCAACCCCTTCCTGCTCGGGCTCACCGCCCTTGCGAACGGCTACCGCTCGCCGTGGTGGGGCACCCTGAAGAAGATCAACGAACGGGGTGGGGGCGTCCGCAAGGGCGAGCGCTCCACCCTGGTCGTCTTCTGGAAGTCCTACCTCCACAAGGCGACGGGCGACGACGAGCAGGACGAGCGCCGCTTCCTGCTGCGCTACTACCGGGTGTTCAACGCCGACCAGGCGGACTGGGACGAGGGCAAGGAACCCACCTACGCCGCCCTAAACCGGCCGGACGTCGAACGCATCGCCATGGCAGAGGCCATCGCCGACGGCTACAAGGACAGCCCGTCGATCCGGACCGGTAAAGCGGCGTACTACGAGCCCGGGGCGGTCGACCGGGTGACGATGCCACCGATCGACGCGTTCGACTCCCCCGTGGCGTACTACGCCACCCTGTTCCACGAGCTCACCCACTCCACCGGCCACGAGAGCCGCCTCGACCGGGACGGCATCCGGACGGGCTCGTTCGGCAGGTTCGGCGACCCGGTCTACTCGAAAGAAGAACTCGTCGCCGAGATGGGCGCGGCCCTGCTGTGCGCCATCGCCGGCATCGACCAGAAGGCGCTCGTCGAGAACAGCGCCGCCTACCTGCGCTCCTGGCTCGACGTGCTGCGCGAGGACAACAAGCTGATCGTCCAGGCCGCAGCCCAGGCCCAGCACGCCGCCGACCACATCCTCGGAGTCACCTTCGCCGAGGACGGCTGACACGCGGACCGTCGACCTGCACATCGGCGTCGCGATGGACCTACCCGCCGGCTAGATCGTCGTCGACCAGGGGTTCGAGGTCCTGCGCAAGACCAGCCCGACCACCACCGCGGAAATCAACTTCACGGTGGGGCCGGGCACGGACGGCCTCTACATCGCCGTCGACCTGCTCAGGCCGTCCCTGCGGTGATGTTGCCGGTCGAAGGCCCGTACTCGGCCGAGTACGCCGACATCCGGCTGCGGACCCTCGTGCCCCGCGAGGTCGCCGAAACGTTGCTGACGCTGGCGGGCGCGGCGATGACCACGGGCCGGGCCGCCCCCGTGCACCACCTCACCCGCCGCCCCACCTGACCGCACCTCTCTCTGTGAGCGCCCCCGCCACACCTCCCGGTGGCGGGGGCGCTCACGTGTTCCCGCCCTGTGAAAGGAGATCGCGATGGGCGCATCATCACGACCCGTCCGGGCACCTGGCCCGACCCGCCCACAGCCCACCACGCCGGCCGGCGCGCTCGCGCAGGCCCATCGGATCGCCGAGGCCGTCGACCAGGCATGGCACACCGCCGCAGCCAGCGACCGGGCCGAGATCCCGCTGTCGGTCGTCGCGGCCCTCGCGCTGCGCACCCCCGAGGACGCCGACGAACGTGCCTGGGTCGCCACCCAGCTGATGGACACCGACGACGGCGGCCTGCTCGGGTTCCTGCGCGCGACCTGGCAGCTCTACGGCCGCGTCCGCCCCGACCTGTTCCCCAAGGTTGCGCCGCTGGCCGCGCCGTGGTTCACCGACCCCGCCCCCGACGGCGACCTGCTGCGCGCCGTGCGCCGCGTCGTGCACGCGGCGCTGCGAGCCGGGCTGCACGAGCTCCTGGATGCGGCCCGCTACGACGTCGACCTGTTCGGCCCGCTGCTGTCGGTACTGCGGACCCGCGGCGCCCGCGTGGCACGCGGCCAGTACTACACCCCACCCGACCTGGCCGACCTCCTGGCCCGGCTCGGCGGCACCGTGCCGGCGGCCGGCGAGCTGGTGTTCGAGCCCACCGCCGGAACCGGTGGCTTGCTGCGTGCCGCTGCCCAGGCGATCCGCGACGCCGGCGGCGATCCGCACACCATCCGCTGGGTCGCTGTCGACCTCGACGAGCTCGCGCTCGCCGCCCTCGCCATCAATATGATCATCTGGGATCTCGGCCCGCGCATCCTGATCGCACACGGCGACGCCCTGTCCGACGACTGGCAGGCCCGCGCCCTCGGCGAACGCGCCGAAGCCATCGCGCTCGCCCACGATGTTCAGCGGGCCGCATCCGCGCTCGCCCTGCTCCGGCGCCTCGACCGGACAGAGGGCGACCTGCCCTGAGCCTCACTCCTGGCCGGGCCGCCATGCCCGCAAAGCCGCGATTGGACCCTTCTTATGTCCTCGGAGCCGCTCGTGTCGGTCCGCCATCCCCGGCCCGACACCATCCATCTGACCATCCGGCCGGGCGCGGACGGCGCCACCGTCGGCACTGCCCTCGCTGACCTGCCCGACGGGGCCTTCTACGTCGACCACCACGGCGACCCCACCCACGTAACCCTGATCTTCCGCGTGCCACCGGCCTCGCCGGCCGTGCCGGTCCCGCCCGCCGGCTGGACCCCCAGCACGAACGACCACCGACCCGCTGTCGACGCCGCCGCACAGGCCGTCCACATCGTCACAGCCGGCCTGCTGCTTGGCGCCTACGACCGCGACATTCTGCGCCCGCCGCTGGACCGCACGCAGCCCACCGTGCTCACCGTCGTGCGCCTCGTTCGCGTCCGCGCCGACGCCCTGGGCCGACGCACCCGCCGCTGACGGCCCATCCCTGATGGCCGCAGCACCGCCCCCTCACCGTCCCTTCCCTGGAGACTGTCATGCCCGACAGGTCTGTCAGCTTCGGCACCGTCGATGTGTTCGAGGCCCTCCCCCCACACCCGCTGGCCAGCTGGGAACCCGGCAACGTCCACCGCCCGCTGCGGATCAGTGTCTGCCTCGACGAGGCCGGCATCCTGCTGATCCACGTCGACACCGCCGTCACGCTCCACCTCGCCGACGACGCCCCGCCGTTCGAGATCTACGTCGATGGAGGCCACGTCCACGGCCACCTGACCGGGGTCGACCAGTCCGACTGCGCCCACCCCACCCACGGCCACCCCGTCCTCTGGCGCGCCGCCGCGAGCGGGTCCACCCCGCCCCGCGACGAGGCATCGCGTGACCGTCAGGAACCCGCGGCGGCGAACGCGACGGAGCGGCCCGACGTCACCGGCGCACTCTGATCATCCGAAAAGGGGCCACCGATGTCCACCCAGCCCGCATCGCCGTGCCCTGGCTGCAACGTGCTTCCCGTCCGGCGCCACCACGCCGACTGCGACGTCGCCCGCTGCCGCCAGACCGGGCTGCAACGCGCCGGCTGCGACCAGCCGCATGACCACGGCGACGACCCGTGGACCGGCACCTACCCCGGCGAGGCCGAGTGCCGGGCATTCAGCTGGATGATGCCCGCCCCATTCCAGGCGTTTCCCGACCTCAACCGCCTCTACAGCGAAGCCGTCTGGAACCCACACACCGGCCAGTGGACCCGATCCTCCACCCCCACCAGCCCCAGCGACCAGCCCTGACCCCCCTTTGGGTGCGGACAGGGCGGCGGTCGCCTTCCTGGAAAGCACCCGACAATGATCAAAATAGTGGTGGTGCCGGCGGACCCGTTGCTGCCGGTCCGCCTGGTCGACCATGACGAAACCAGCCTGCGTGCCGCGCAGGCCCTCGTGGGCGGACCGATCGAACCAATCGGCCTCACCCGGCCCGCCGCGACGCTCTACGTCAACGAGAACGGCAAGATCGATGGGCTACCGCGTAACGGCCGGGCCACCCTGCTGACCTGGGTCCACGCCCCGCAGCTCCGCGGCCAGGACGTGATCGTCGGAGACACCTACCTGGCCGGCCCGGTCCGCCGGGGCCTCGACACCGACACCCCCGCTGACCTCATCGCGGTCCTGACCGGCACTGGCGCCGTCCAGGTGCAGACGCGGTCCCGCCGTCGCAGGTGGACGACGCTGCCGAGCACCCTGGGCACGGTCTGGGACGAGCCGTTCGACGCCTACGCCACCGCCCTGCTCGCCCTCGACGACCCGGACAGCATCGATGTCCGGGTTATCCCCACCGGCCAGACCTGAACGTTCGACGGCACAGGATCGACAACGACGCTCCGGACCCGGCGGCAGCACCGTTAGCGACTCCGCCCCGTCCGCCGTACTCGCTGCACCTCCGTGTCGGTGATCTCCACGCCGACCTACCGACCAGCTCGCGCCGCCGGTCCGAGCCCGTCACCGGCCCGCCCGAGCGACCACGCCGGTATTCGGCGCAGCCGCATCCGACAGGTCCCGCGAGCCGCCGCTCAACCTGCCCCGCGGGTCCCGGCCGCAGGGCCGGGACCCGCGCACCGATCGCTCGCTACGCGGGCTCGTGTCGCACACAACCCGTCCCGGACCCACCGCCCCCGAGGGAAGCGCGCTCGATCACCGCTCCCCGCGCCACCCCCGTTCCCAACCGCTCATCCACCAGGAGAAAGCATGACCACGACCAGTGAAAACCGCGCCTACGCCCGCGAGGTGGGCGCCCGACTGCGCGACATCCGTACCCAGCAGGGCCGTTCTCTCCAGCAGGTCGAAGCCCTCTCCGACGGCCGGTGGAAGACCGCGGCGGTCGGCTCCTACGAGCGCGGCGACCGCATGGTGAGCGTCGAGAACCTTGCCGCCCTGGCCGCGTTCTACGGCGTCCCCGTGGCCGAGTTCCTGCCCAGCGCACGACCCGACCCGCTTCCGCCGCGCACCGCCCGCGTCGTGCTCAACCTGCCCGCCCTGACCGGCCTGCCCACCGAGGACGCCGGGCCGCTACGCCGCTGGGTCGCCGAGATCCAGCGGGAACGCGGCGACTACGCGGGCCGGGTCCTCTCGATCCGCGAAGGAGACCTGCGCACCCTCGCCATCCTCTACGACCGCACCCCCGACCAGCTGATCGACATGCTCCAGCAGTGGAAGGCCCTCGACCCCACCAGCGATGTCGAGGCCCCGTCGGACACCGCTTGATCCGCACGCGTTGGCAAGGTCCCAGGCTGGGGCCGTCGACGGCGCGACCGCGGTTCCTCCCACCGGGCTGTGCGGTGTGGCGCACGATCCGCCACACCGCACACGTCGCCGTGTGCACAGGCACGAGACCGCGCTCGCGAACCCCAGCGCCCCATGAACCGGCGGATCGTCGGGCGCCCCCGGCCGGGCGGGACGCGCCGAGGTTCCTCGCCGCACCCGTCACGGCAATCCCAGGGACCGCGAGGCCGCCCGCGTCGGAGCGTGTGCCCGTGTGCACCCTGCTTCCCTTCCGCATCTTGTTCTCGAAAAGAGAGGTGTTTGCTATGCGTGAATTCATCGCCCGCCGCGGCGCCGACGAGGAATGGCTGTGCCGGTGTGACAACACGCCGGACGGCGAGGGATTCGTTCCCGTCATCGGACGCCGTGAGGCCACGACAACCTCGGCCCGGTGGCGTGGCCACTATTGCTGTTTGCGCTGCGGCCTGCTTATTCGCTGGCCGACCCGGGAAGTCGTCGGCCGTCTCGACTTCGCCGATCTCGCTCTACGGGACCGCCCCCAGCAGGCGCGGTGGCCGGGCCGGCTGCGCCGCGCCGCGTGAAAGGACAGACGATCATAGGTCACGAGCAGGAGGGGCTCACCGTCCGCACGCCTGTGCGGGTCGGTGACGGAAGGTCGACGACGCCCGACACGTCATCGACCTCGGACACGACGGCATGGTGACCACCGCGACACCATCAGAAGTCTGTGACACGCACCGGACCGGGTCCGGCCAGGCCGTGCGGGTAGCGGCCCCTGCCAGAGACAGGCCGCTACCCGCCAGACCAGACTGGAACCAGCCGGTCCCTGCCACGACACCCGACCCGACCGAAGAGGACGCCCCGGTGAACATCGAGTCCCACATCCTGCTGGACACGACCATCGGCGAACTCCAGGACGCGCTACGGGCCGGCGACCAGCCCGCCCTCGCGGTCCTGGAAGGCCAACCCACCCGTGAGCACCGCTTCGCCGACTATCTGCGCGACCCCGCCAAGGCCGTCGCGTACGAGCAGCAGCTAGCCCGCGAGGTCGCCGGTATCGACCTCGAACGGCTGATCATCGCCGTGCCGATGATCGTTACACCACGTCCGCTGGTCGGCGAGGACTCGGTACTCCTGCGCTCGCCCTTCACCGGCCCGCTGCGTGACGACCTCGACGAATACGATGTGATCGCCTATACGATCTTCGACGTCGAGGAGGGCATCACCACCGGGACGGCGCTTTACACCCGCAACCCCGACGGCACCTACACCTTCGGCCTCGACGGTGACGAGACGTTCACCGTGACCGTTCCGATAGGCCCGTCGCGGAAGTTTCCCGGGATGGCGCTGCTGCGCGAGATCCTCGACGAGACCCTGCACCTGCGCGCCGACCTGCACGGAGAAGGCAACCCGGAGCCGCGCTGAGGCGCCCGCCCCTACGGCCCCGCTCCCAGGCTGCCAGCCCCTGCCCCAGACACGAAGGACATCCGGCATGAACGACGACACCTGGACGCTGGTCACCGACGTCGTCGGCCGTGTCCAACGCGCGATCGGCCTCAAAGAGGCCCCCGCGATCGTCATCCTCGATGGCGAGCGCCGCCAGATCCTGTCCGACTACGACTACCTGCGTGACCAGGACGCCACCGTCGCGTTCGAGTACAAGGCCGCCGAGCACGCCCGTGCCCTGAACCTGCGCCGGTTCGCCTTCGCCGTCCCCCAGGTCATCATCGAGACCGAACCCGGCATCTTCAGCGCCAGGGCGGTCTCCAACCATCCGCTGCGCCCCGGCGAGCAGGAGACCATCGCCTGGACCGCCTACGACACCACCGACGGCGCCGACTTCGGCTTCGCCCCTTATACCCGCCGCCCGAACGGACGGCCCGTCTTCGACGAGCCGGAGATCTTCGACGTGCCGATGCGGGCCGACGACCGGATGCCCGGGGTCCGCCTCCTGCGCCAGCTCACCGACAGCTGAATACGAACCCAACTGGCCGAGACGCGCCCGCCTCGCGACGCGCTTCGGTCACAGGTCCCTGCTGGGTGGACATTCCCCTTGACCACGGCGAACACCTGCACCGGCCGGGATGGACAGCTCCAGCAAGGTCTTCTTCCAGCGTGCCAGCGAGCCCGCCGACCAGTCACCGTAAGGCGCGCTTCACCGGCATCTTCCCGTACCGGGCAATCTCGGCGAGCAGCGGCTCGACAGTCCACAACGGCGCGTTCTCCGCATCGATGAGCACCGCGAGCCGAGCCAACGCCGTCCACCACGCTGGTTCCTCCCCCTCGGGCACCCGGCACCCGCGGCTACAGAACACGGCTGGCCGCCCCCAGGGTGACATGCGTCCCGGCCCACCGCAGCGTCACCGGTCCTCGGCCGTTGGGCCGGTCCGCGGTGCTACAACCATTCGCCCCACCCCACCCGGCCTGCACGCAGCGGGTGTCTCACTCGCGCGTGGCGCAGAGGGTTAGGCGAGGACGCCAGCGGTTCGAGATCCCCGGACGGGGCAGGAGAGTCTCCGTCAGCAGTCATGGCGGGCGGTGCAGGTGCGGCAGGAAGTGCAGATGAAGGAGGGAAGCTGGCCCGGTGTGGGCCGGCGGCACGGTTCCGCGAGGAGTTCGTTACCGTAAATTCGGTCGAGCTCCGGAAGCCGGTCGCGGTCCGTTCGGTCGATGTCATCACGGTCCGGACGCCGGTCGCGGTCCGTTCGGCTGGACAGAACTGGGTAGCGTCCGCCGCACGCGCATTGGCGGAGCCCCCAATCGATGTTGCAGTCCGTGCAGCGCGCCCAGAAGGTCTCGTTGTTTCGTGCAACGAAGTCGTGTGTAGCAATGGACTGTCGGCATATCGGGCAGTGCGTGAACGTGGTGATGGCGTCCCGCAGTTCATTGACCAGGGGTAGGAGTTGCGTGGCAGTGTTATCGTCGTGGCGTCGCGACGAGTCTCTAATGGACTCACGTAGCGCTGCGAGGCTGTTGGTCCATTCCGTGTTAGCCGGGGGGCGGAGTGCTCGCAGTTCGCGGTCACGCTGGTTCAGCCAGCCGGAGGAGGTAGCTGAACCCGCGTAGATTGAAGTCGGGCGGCGCGGTGGGTAACTCAGAAGCAATCCGCCATCAATGTGCCAGCGAAGCGCGCGAGCGACTCGTTCGATGCTGTCAAGTTCGGCGGGACTGATCGGGGCCAGGCTGGCTGGGCTGGTCGTGACGTGTACGCGGGCGCGGAGGCGGGGCGGGAGTGGGTCACGTTCCTCCTGGCTTCCTGGATAGAGGACCAGTGTGGGCGTCGCCGATTGAGCCACAGCATCCTCGACGGCTGCCACGCAGCGCTCGACCACCTCGGCCGAACTCGTGCCGGTGAGCGCGTGCGCCAGCGGAATAATCCGGAGCACCGGCACGCCGGACCGGCTGAGGGTAAAGGTCGCGTCGGGATTCAGGCGCAGCAGGTGATCACCGGCCGGATGGCCAGTCAGCGTCAGCGTAGCGCCAGGTGCGTATGCCTGACCGGTAGCGATACGCATGCCGAGGAACTGACTTGCCCATAGGACGACCAGCAGTGCGTAGCGTTCGAATGCATGACAGAACTGCTGGTGGTAGTCGGTCCGGTCGACGTCGGTGGAGTTGTGGGTCGCGATCCATTGTTCCCACAGATCGCGGACCTGCCGATATCGGTGATCATTAGTGAACAGGTTGGTGGGACGTAGCCCCGGGGAGACCGGGACGTCGGAGAGTTCGCTTAGCACGGGGGAGCCGAGTAGCATGGTCAGCTCACGCTCCAACGTCCGAAGCAGGTCGATGAGATCGGCCGCTTTGCCATGCAGCGGCGACGAGTCGTCGAACATTCGGCCCAGCAGTCTGGCGAGGCGATCCGCATTGCGCCACGAGGGACGATAGGCGAGTTGTGCGTCCGCGATCGTAGCCATGTGAGCGTCCAGTTTGCGTGCCTCGGCTAGTCGGGTGCGAACGTGGTAAAGCAGATTTAAGACCAGCCGGGCGGCGACCCGGTTCTCGTACCGGTCGATGTCGTCCTCGGGACGGCTGGCAAGAATTCGGGCGGGTCGGATGCCCTCCAAGGTTCTCGATCGCCAGTGTTCGCTGTGGTGGGACAGGTGCCGGACGGCCTGTGGGGCGATGCGGCGAGCCCGGGGTACTGGCATGAGTTCGTCGATCAGGACCAGTTGGTCGGCTGGGTCCCAGCAGACCGACCGCAGGTGGCCTATCTGCTCGTGCGCCCGCAGTTCCAGCGGTTCTGACTCAAGTCGTTCCCGCAGATCTTTGATCAGCGGCACGACGTGGGCCCATCCAGCCTCATCGTTCTCTGCCGTTGACAGGTGCTGCGCGATCTCCAGGACTCCCGAGGCGGTAAGGCTGTCTGGCCGAGCGTCAGCGACGAAGCTGCCGACCTCGGACCCGCTCTCAGACTGCCACACGCTCCACTGGTTACCGGTACCCGGCACCAGGTAGTTCCCAGGGGTGGCAGGCCGGTCGTTAACGTAGACAGGTGTAGGCGCGTCTGTCAGGATCAGTTGCCCGTTCAGAGAATGGTGGGAGTCCGCTTGTCTGACCGTTCCCGACAAGCGGTCGGTCCACTGCGGTCGGGCCATCAGCGCTTGAGCTTTTCGTCCGCGAGGAGGGTGATGCTGGCGCCGGGATCGCCTCGCAGGCCAGCTTGTTTCCAGGACCGAAGCACCACGTCCTTCACGTTCGACAGCTGTTCACCGCGGATCTGGTAGCGGCCCCGCACTTTCCGGAGCAACTTGGTAGCCAAGACGTGGTCGGCGGCCTCCTCCATCGTGCCACCGGCGCCGCGGACGACGGCTACGTAGGCCCGGGTCTGTTCCTCCAGCCGCGGGCCCCAGCCGATGCCGCACAACCGTTGCAAAGCAGGACGCAGATCGGTGTTGAAGAATGCCAGGACCTTTTCGGCGTCTTCTTTGTGATCGGCTTTCGCGCGGTCGAAAGCCACTGTCAGAGCCTGGGTTGACAGCGGGGTCAACGCTGGTCGCGGCTCGGTCTTGACGCTGACCCTGGTGGCCGGGAGTTCCAGCAGATAGGCCCGGTCGTAGGTCTTGTCTGCGAAGGTCAGCGTGGTCTCGTCGTTGTTGGCGGTGCCAATGAACCAGACGTTATCTGGGAGGCGTATCCCAGTCCCTCCGACCAGTCGCTGGGGTGGCTCGCCGACAGGCGCCGGTAGCAGCTCGATCGGTTTTCCGTCCGGATTCTCTAGCTTCGACAGCAGATCAGCGAAATAGTATTCGACGTGGGAGAGGTTCATCTCGTCCAGGACGATGAAGAACGGTCGGTTCGCGAAGGCAGGCAGTCCGGCAGTGTATAGGGCCTTGAGGAACTTGGTCTCATGGAAGGTGCGCTCGAATGTGTTGTAGTAGCCGAAAAGGTCGTGTCGGTCCCGCCACCCGGCCTGTACCTCGACCAGGTCGTGGCCGGCGCCGATCGCCATCGCGAATGCACGAGGGAGGCTTGTCTTGCCGGTGCCGCTGATCCCCTCCAGTAGGTGCAGGTGGCTGGTGGCAAGTCCGGCCAGGAAGCTGCGCACGTTACGGTCGTCGTACTGCCGTGGCTCCGGCGCGTGTGCCATCAGGCTCTGCACGTGCCCGACCAGATCGGCCAAGTCCGGCGGGTCGGCGGCAGTACGAAGGGGGATGCGCATACCGGGGTCGGCGTCCAGCCGGGAGCAGCTGGGGAATGCGCTGACCCGGCTCTTGCGCTCGGTCAATTCTCCATAGCGATCTTCCAGGTCGCGTACCGACGCTTTGTACGCATCAATAATGAGCCGGTACGAGCTCTCAGAGTCGCGCAAACGTTCCAGGTCCGCGACGCCGAGCTTGGTCGCGCCGATCTCTGCCTCCAGCCGGCTCTTCGCGTACCGAAGGTCTTCCAATTGTGCTTCGCAGCCGCGGTGCGCGTCAGCGATCTCCCGTAGATGACGCACGGCGTCCATGGCGGGACGTTGTGCCAGCTCGTCGCGGAGAGCGGCATTGTTGTCCTCTACCTCACGGAGCCGCTGGTATGTATCTGGTGCGCCGAGCCCGCCGAACGCGGCCCATTCGCGCTCCCGTTTGGTCATCTGCTGGCGGACCCGATCCGCTTCTTGGTTCGCGACCTCCACCAGTGCCTGGGCCGTGGCGAGCTGCTGGCGTAGATCATCCAGCTCCCGTCCGGCGACGGCTCGGACTCGGAGTTCGAGACGGTCGCGTTCGGCGGTGAGGTCCTCCGCTTTGACCTCAAGCCTGCCCGCTTCGGCCCGTAGCTGTCCGCGCTGCTTGGCGAAAGCGGTGGCCTGTTCGGACAGGTCGCGTTCACGGACTTCGATATCAGCGGTTCGGTCGGCGTGCTCGCGTTCGAGGCGTTCGCGGATGCGCTGCCGTTCCTCATCCTGCTGTGCCGCGAACACCTCCCACGCGGTACTGATCTCCTGGCTGACGCGGTCCAGCTCGCGCCGCTGTTCGGCGGTGACCTTCTCCTGCTGCTCACGGAAACCCGCTTCAGCGGCGAGCTCGCGCGTGGTGATGGTCTGCTCCCGGGCATCCATTGCCTCGCTGCTCGCCTTCAGCGTGGCAGTCTGCTCCTGGAGTTCCCGCAGCTGACGCCGCGCCTCCTCGGTCTCGCGATGCGCGGAGTCGCGAGCGTCCTGCGCCCGCTTCGAGTCCTGCTCTGCTGTGTCCTGCCGACGCCGGGCCGAGTCCGCGGCCTTCTCATAGATGATTTTGCTCTGCCGTGCGGCGGAGATCGCGTTCCGCAACTCGTCCAAGGACGGGTCCGGAGGAGGAACCTCCGTGTCCTCCGGCTGTTCGATACCTTCGATCGCTGCCACTTTACCAGCCTCCGCGACCAGGTCCGCCGCCGCCTGCGCAGGATTTTGAGGAGGTGGGGCCGGGGGTCTACCGCCGTGACCGGACCTCTGGCCGTTCTGGCCCTGCCTTGACTGGTTTGATCTACCGCGGGCCATGGGGGGTATCCACTTTCTTCACAGGGGGTGATATGTCCAGCAGGATTGGTAGCAGCGACAGTGCAGCGCCGCGTACCAGCTCAACGTCGTCCTGGGCCAGGTCCTTGATATCTTCATGGGAAGTCGGGTTGCGTAGAAGAGCCATCGTCACGAGCGTGTCGATCATGTCCGGGTGGTTTCGGGCGGCTCGGGCGAGTGGGTGGCTGGGGTGGTTGCGGGTGGCGAGGACCAAGGCTGGAAGGCTCGGCTGGAAGTCCGCCCGCTCCGGTTGACGAGCCGCGTTGCCGATCCCCGCGAAATTGCTTTCGACGAGCCTCATCAGCTTCCCGTTGCGAGCAATCCCTATGATTTTTGCTTGTTCTGAGACCAGATTAGCCACTTGGCTCTTCTGGGCTTCGAGTTTCGCGTTGTTCGGGGCTGGCGACTTGGAATTACTCTTGGGTTTAGAAAACAATGCCAGATCGGCTGAATCCATTGGATAGTCGCGGAGCATCTGGCGAAACACGATTTCAAAGGCCCGCAGAGCGTTACGGGCGACGTTCTCGAAGTCGGTGCCGCCAGGCCCGTCCCTACCCAACCTGTAGTTGGTTTCCATATCGACTAGAAGCCTGCGGACCTTCTCGTGGTCACGAATCCGCAAGGTGAGTTCGAGATCTAGCCAGTCGGCTGCGTCTCGACGCACCTCCGCCCTCGCCTGGTTAGCCGCCTCGATACGGGAGGCTTCCCGCTGGCCAACTAGGCGGCCGACGGCTGTCCGTAGTGTTTCGTCTTCCTCGCTGCGGGCCATCACCAGCCGCCGCAGCATCGTGCTTGGACGCGGCCCGAGCGGGTCGCGTGCTTGCCAGGGGAACGAGGTGTCCTTGGACCGCCACTCACCGAACAGGTAGGTGGCCAGCCAGACAGGTTCGGGCCGGTCGTCCACCAGCGACGTTCGTCGGATGGCGCTGTCGCCACGCGGCATGTCGAAGTCCTGAGCGTCGCGCTCCGGCAGCTTGAAATGACGCACCGCCTGGAGGATGTCGAGCGCCTCCGGCAGGCGCGGCTGGGCATCATTGGGCGGCCGGACCGTCACGAGATCGAACTCCCTGCGGTCACCGGCATCGCCACGCACAAGCAGCCGTTGCCCTCGCCGCCAGAGCACCTCCCCGGGGTAGATCCGGTCCACGGCGGAGGGCCACAGCTGGCGGGTGAAGGGGTCTTGAAAGACATAGACGACCACGCTGTCGAGCGGGTCGATGTCACCGGTGGCCAGGGCATCGATTCCGCTGCGCGTAGGCTCGTAATCGTCGGTGAGGTAGCCATGGTGCTGTAGTTGCTGGAGAATGTGCTCGCACAGTTTCGGTTCGAGGCATAGACGCTGACCGAGCAGGTCCGGTCGGCGGAGGCCAGCTCGGCACAGTCGAAGAATCGCGCGCTGGAAGACGTCCATGCTCGTCTGGGTGACCACGGGGGCGTGTACGCGGAACTGCCAGGCTGGCCACAGCAGCCAGCGGCAACGAGGTGGTGGTGGCTTATCGACCAGGTCGAGTACGAGGCTGTTACGGTCGGACCATGTTGCCGGCACGACACATCTCCAGAAAGTCAGTAAGGGCCGCAACCTCTGGCGGTGCGACATGCCGGTCGAACATGGCGGCGTCGCCGACTCCGATGAGCAGGCGCTTCGCGCGGCTCAGCGCCACGCACTGCCGGTTGGGTATCGTGAGATGCCCGTAGTGTCTCCGGTCTAGCCGGGCCGGCTGATCCGTTCCGGTGCTGCGCACCATCGAGAGCAGGACGACGTCGAATTCGCTGCCCTGGAAGGCGTCGACGCTGCCAACCCGGAGCCGTTCGGCGCCGTCCGGTGTCCGCGCGAGGTCCGGGACAGGGATGAACTCGCCGTTCGTCTCGGTTGCGAGATCCAGCAACGCGAGCTGCTCTTTGATGAGGTGTACCTGCTCGGAATAGAAGCTGATCACACCGAAGGTCAAGTTCGGCGCTTGATGCGCTAGTTTTTTGATCTCCCGGGCGATACGAGCCGCTTCCTCCTTCCTAGTCCAGCTCTTGCCGACCCTGCGGGCTTCGCCATACTCGGCTCCGACGTCAAGCCAGGCCGCGGCCCGTTCGCCATAGCCAGCAAGGCCGTGCCGGCGGTCCGCTGACGTGACTCCGTTCTCGATCGGAGGTCCAGCGGACTCGTAGAAGTTACGGCTGACGAGATTGCCGAGCTCGGGATGCATCCGGAACTGTTTATCCAGTCGGATTACCCGGTCGTCCGCCCCGGCTTTCTGGAACATCACGTAGAGACGCTGGAACAGGCTGGTGCGCAGCACGGTCTGCCAGTCCACGGCGCTCTGCCCGCTGTCCGGGGCGCGTTGATCCAGCTGCTCTTCGAGCTTGCTTTGCAAAATGTGTGGGAGCTGCGCGTGGTCACCAACGAGGACGATGCGCCGACGGGCAAGACTCATCGGGATCATCATGTCCAGTGGGCTTACCCGAGCCGCCTCGTCCACGATCACCGTGTCAAAGACCAAGCTGTCGCGCATCACCGCGCGCATGAGCGACGAGTCCGCTTGCTGACAGGTTGACGCGCGCACGGTGCTGTACTCGATCAGTGAGCGCTCGACGAGGTATGGATCGTTGACCAGCTCGTCGAGGTATTCCGAGACCGCGACGTCGATGCCGTTGGCCGACTCCCGCACGGCGGTCATGGCCGTGGCCACGACGTCCTCCAGCAACTCGCGCACGTCCGGGTCGACCGCTGGCGCCGCGGCGGGTCCGGTATCGGCGACCAGCTGGTCGAGCAGGTCGTCACGCAGCACTCGTAGCCGGCCCAGCAGCGCGTCGTCAACAGCACCGGCGGATGCCTCGGTCAGATCGGATCTGCTGGCCGCCGGAAGCGCCAGCCAGTCGGGAAAGCCATTGAGTAGCGCCACAGCCCTGGCGGGGCCGTCGTCGGCGTGCCCGTTGACCGTGCAGCGCAGTCCGCGTACCAGCCGCTGTGTTGGAGTGACGTTGACGTCCCTGGCCAGATGCGCATCGGCACGTGCCCGTAGCCCGTCGCGCAGACGTATGACTCGCTCCCGGAGCGGCAACGGGACCAGCTCGGCGGACAGCCGCTCCACCTCCGAGAGCACGCCGACCGTGGCCGTCACCGTGGGTGGCGCCGTGATGTACCCGACAACCAGGTCCTCAAGCTCGCGTACCCGAGTCCACGCCCGGCTTTCGGGCGCCATGGTGGCACGCAGCGTAGCGACACGTTCGCGCCGCCACCGCTCGGCGACTTCGGCAGGCTGGTCCTTGTCCCGCGAGTCGATGCGGCTCGGAGGCAGACCGCGGACCAGGATCTTCCGCACGACGTTGTCGACCGCATAGTGCTGGAAACTTGTCAGGAGACTGTCCTGGACCGTCTCCACCGACTCGCCTATCTCTACCAGCCGCTGTTGAAGAGCCGCGATCAGTTGTGTCTTACCCGTGCCGGGCGGTCCTTGGATCAGCACGATGTCCGGAGTGTTGAGGGCAAATCCCAACGCTGTGCGCTGGTTCTCTGTGGGCTCGGGCCCGCCGAACAGTGCTTTGGCTGCCGTGCTCATCTCCGCGTGCCGACGCCTGCCTCCGCGGGGCGAGGGGACGATTCCCTGGAGCAACAGATGGAGACCCTCCATCTCCGCCTGACCGTTGGCGATGCGGTCGCGGACGCGGCGTCGGCGCTCGATCTGTGCCTCGTCGCCCCGGTAGGCGCGGTAGAGATAGCCCTGTGTCGGTGGATGGCGCTCTTGGTCCCGGCTCCTCGGCGGAGCCAGGTCAACGGTCAACTCCTCAGCATTGATCTCCTTCGGATTTCCCGTCAGAGTCGCACCGTGACGTCGTGGACCCCGTGCATTGGTGGGGCGAGGGACGGCGCTGTCGTCCAATCCGAACGTCGGCGGGTTGGCGTCGGCCACAAGCTCCAGACCGTGGTCGTCGCGCTGAATTCTGGCCTTCCGGAGAAACTCCCGGGCCTCGTTGTTCTTCTCAAGCTGGAATCGCCAGCTACCGTCGGCGTTGACGGACCGTGAGGCGTACCAAACAGCGCCGAGTTCCCGCGCCCGCGTCAGTATGTACTCATGCTCCAGCTCGTTGTACTGCTGCCACAGGTCAAGGTACGACCTGCTCTGCGCTCCGATATGCGCCAATCGTGCGGCAACTTCGGCGTCCAGCCTGGTCGCGCGGCGAGCGTCTGTGAAATGGACGGGCGCAGTCAGGAGAGTCAATGAGCCATGTCGGGTGTTCGGCCGTTGGTGGGTCAGTCGCTCGGCGAACAGAGTGCCTTCTTCTCGGCGGCGGACGTCGAGGGTGAATCTCCGCCCGTGCAGGGATAGGCCGTTGTCGGCCGAGCCGGACACGATCAGCCGCGGCATGCCATCCGAGGGACCCGACGGTAGGAGGAACTCCTCGCGCAGCCAGGGCAGCGGGTCCACCGATGCCTTGTGCGCTGATCCGATTACGCGCCGGGCGACGTCGTCGTGGATCTTGTCGTCTACCGCGATGTCCACGCGGTTCTGGGCGTCCCAACGCTGCGCCTGCTCAAAGGCATGGAGGTGAACCGTAGCGCATTTACCGTCGTTCGAGACCGCGGCGATCCAGGAGAGAACGGCCTGGTGGCGCCCGAAGAGATTGTCCAGGAGGGCTCGGTCTTTGGGTCGTCTGCCCCTCACGGCCTCGGGTCGTGATTGGTAGGTCAGCCACGGCTCGTCCGGCCGGGATTGCCTGATCCCTACCTCGGCAAGCTTGTCGAGATGATGCAAGTCGGGCCTGTCGACCGGCTCCAGTTCGACCTCGGACTCCCGTCCGTGCGAGACCTCCGCCACCTTCATCCGCGCACCTCCCCGATCAGTGCTTCCAGGCGTGCACGTCGAACACTGCCAACCGATGCGGTGCGGTCAGCTGGTCAGTCAAATGCAGGAGCCAGGTCGTGGAACCCGGCCGGACGAGCACGTCCACTCGTTCCCCGGCCATCAGCCGCCGCCGGTTTCGCCCTTCCTGAGCGACAAGATGGAACGACCGAGGACCAGGATTGTGCACACTCATTCGGTCGCCGCCGTCCCAACCGACGTTCGCCACGGGCTCGAAAGGATCGCCGCGCGCCGCGAGGTGGCCGACGCGACTAAGGATCGGCGTCCAGCCTCCCGCTTCCACGACAACGAGATCGCGAGTGTCCACCAGCGCGGGTTCGTACCGGTCGTCGTCAGCGCTGAAGTCGGGCCGTGTCAGCTGGGCGAACACCCGTCCCACCAGGACCGATGGTGCCGGTATACCACACCACGGACAGGCCCGATTTCCCACGTAGAAAGTGTGCTGACAATTCGGGCAGGCGTGCGTCGCGTCGGCGGCGCGGGACAACGCGGCATACCAGGCGGACATCCCTGGCCGGTTACGCGGGGATCGCAGGCCCTCCTCGAACGTCTCCCGGCACAGCCGGCGCAGGGCCGCGTCGAGTACCCAGTTACGGGGAATCCCGTAGCTGAGTCTATTGCTGGTCTCACTGCTGTGATCCACCCAGGGTAACCGGAAAGCCGCGGCGGATTCGTTGAGCTGTTCCAGTCTTGTGTAATCATCGTCATCTTCGTCGAAGAACTGATCGCCCCTGAACGGATGTAGCCCGACGAGCGTCTTGAATGCCAGCACCGCAAATGCGAACGCGTCAGACAAAGTGCTAAGGCTGGCCTTCGCCGATGCCAGCTCCGGAGCCCCGTAGCCAGGGGTCCCGGCGATATGACGGGCCGCATCAGCCTGAAAAGACAGATTATCTGTATCGATCAGCCACAGGTGGTCCTGCTCCGGCCGCGCCGAGACCACGACGTTGGTCGGAGAAAGGTCACCGTAGACGATGCCTCGCCCGTGCAGGGTAGAAAGAACCCAGGCCAGCTTGGTCAACACCCGAAGCCGGCGCGCGAGGCCGCCACTATCCAGATACCACCCTGACAACTCACCAGTCGGCGCCGAAGCCAGCTCGCCCAGCGGCACCACTGACTCCAACAGCTCCATGACGTAACCGACATGGGGTTCCACAAGGTGTGCCACCGGCCGAGACAAAGGCAACCCGTCCAACGGCAGCCGGTTGATCGATCGCAGCCGCGCCATAAGATCGTCGGCCAGGTCGGGGCGCCAGCGCACGCCATCGATCAGCTTGACCGCGAGGCGACTGTTCCGTACTCGGTGGACACGACCCTGCCCACCCCGCCCGAGTGGAATCGACTCCAAGACCAGCGCTCGGCCGCGGTCGTCGCGAACCACCAGTTCCGGCGTTCCGCCCAACGCGGTCACAAGCGGTCCGCCAGATCTGAGGGATCGAACGAGGGCGCCCGGATGCCGCCGCCGACGTCGGAGGTGACGGTATGTGTTGCCCACTCGAAGAACTGGCTGACCCGCTCCACGTTCTCCGCGTCCACCAGATACGCCTGGTCACTGACGAACGCCGCGAGTACCGCGCGGGCCTCAGCTGTGACATCCGGACCGATAGATACCGCCAGTCGCCGCGCCCGCCGTCCCTGGGGAGAGGAAAGTAAGCGGTCCAGTGCCCCCTGCCATGCGTCGCTGGCGTACCCGTCCGGCCCGGTCGGGTGGCCGTCCGAACAGAGGATCAGCCATGGTCGTGACCGTCGTCGCGGTATGGCCGTCTCGTCTTCGAGTAGCTCCCGTGCCAAGTCGAACGCCTGGTCCATCGGCGTCACGCCCGACGGGGTCATAGCGTTCCATCGCGCGTCAGCTGCGGGGGTGGGGCGCACGTGGACCTGTGCGACCGTGCCGCCGAACGTGATGACGCCCACCAGAATTTGCCCGGCTTGCTCACCAGCGAACGCCCGAAACATCGTCGCCATGCTGGAGTTGAGAATATCGATTTTACCCCACTCGCCCATGCTGCTACTCACGTCCGCGAGGACGAGCACAGGTAGCGGACGGGCCGCCGGAGCCCGTGGACGGTCGGCAGCCGGCCCTCCCGTGGGCTCATGCATAGGAGCGATCACAACCTCCTCAAGGTTGATCTGAGCAAAGCCGGCAATCGTAGCTCCCGACGAGGGGCCCCTACGAGTCGGGTGCTAACGCCCACCGAGAGCGAGCTAGGGCGACTGCCGCGCCGGCATCGCGAGCGATCGCCCTGCACACACCTAAGCTCCTGGTCCGCGCGCACTCGGGTCGTTCGTGATCTTCTCGGGAGGGGTCAGCACCACGACCTGGCCTCATTGACTTGATCGACATGGTACTAGGAGTTAGGTGCTATAGAACCACCGGATACCTAGTCATTGCGAGCTCGTCACGGGCCCGGCCGACGTGGGGGAGGTCCTTGCGGTGGGTGATTGAGGCATGCAGACCGTGACGGATCGAGTCGTACGGGTGGATGTACACCCTCCGGTGACGTTGGACATGGCGGTGGCTGGGATCGCGGTGGAGCTGGTCGCTGTCCCAGTGACCGGGCAGGCCGAGGTCACGCTGTCGGCCGAGGGCGAGGCCGCCGGCATGTTCGTCGACGCCGCGTGGGCGGTTCAGCTCGCCCCGAACCATCTGGTCATCGTGCGTGCGCCAAGGGCGCCGGGCGAGCATGCGGCGCTCGAATGTTCCGGACCGACCGTCGCATCTGGTGCGAATATCCTAGTTTCCTGGACTTGTCGCCCCGAAATAGTCATCCCCTTCCCACCTATACGACGCAACTCGGACAACTTTGCCTCGCCCCGGAGCGGTGATCATCTGTCCGTTTCCGATGTAGATCGCGACGTGGTGGATGTTGGTGGCGGTGCCGTAGAAGACGAGGTCGCCGATCTGGAGGGGTTCCCCGGACGGAACCACTGGCCCGGCCTCGTACTGGGTCTGCGCGGTGCGGGGCAGGCCGATCCCAGCGGCGAGGTAGGCGGCCCGGGTAAGCCCGGAACAGTCGAAGCCGCCTTCGGCCGGGCCGTCCCCACCCCACAGGTAGGGGATGCCGAGCTGGCCCTGGGCGTAGACGACGGCGGCGTAGCCGGCGTCGGATGGGGCGGTATCGGCGCCGATGCCGTAGTTCGAGGTGTACTGCTCGGCCTGGGTGAGAACCTGGGCGACGTAGGCGTCGTCGTGGTTGTAGTCCCACAGCGCCCCGGTCAGGTCGGTTGGCGCGTGGTTGTCGCACAGGTAGGCCGCGGCGGCGTAGACGGCGTCTTGGGGGTTGTAGAGCGACGGCGGGTTCGCGCCACCCCCGGGGAGCGGGTGGTGGGCGACGACGTCGGCGAAGGTGGGGGCGAGGAACTGCATGGGACCGGCGGCCCCGGCGCTGTTGGTGCCGCTGGCTACGCCCGGCAGCCGACTGCGACCGTGATCGGACTCGATTTTTCCGATGGCGGCGAGGGTCGTCCAGGACAGGCCGGGGCAGGTGGGCGCGGCCTGCATGTAGAGGTTCAGGTAGTCGGCGGGGATGTCGTCGAGGGCGGTCTTGCTAGGGCTGCCGCCACTGGTGCAGCCGAGGAACCAGCCGACGACGGGCAGACACAGGACGCGTTCGGCCACGCCCGCGGCGGCGGCCCCCATCATCACGATGAGCAGGACCACGGCGGCGACAGCGGCGGCGAGGTACTTGGTCGTGGCCGCTCACCCCCCGGTAACGCTCGGGGGCATCGGCGTGGGCGGACGCAGGCCCGGCCCGCCCGAGGTGTCACCTGAGCGGCCGTCGACCGGGTCGGGGGGGCGTAGCCGGGGCCAGGCGGAGGTGAGTTGGTCGAGGGGGAACCGGCCGCCGCGGGTAGCGGTCAGGGGCAGCCAGCGGGGAAGGGTGGGATCGAGGTGGCTGTCGGCGGGGGCAAGGGTGGCGGCGGTGGTGGCGACCGGGACCATGTCGGGCTGGTCGAGCCCGCCTAGCGCCGCGGCCAGCGCTCGCCGGGCGTTGGTCTCACGCCCGGCGGTGGGGAACCAGAACAGCACCGGTGTACTGATCCTCGTCGCCGTCGCGAGCCGGCCGTAGTCGCCGATCTTCAGGGTGAGCCGGTGCAGCGGCTCGGTGGCCCAGTCGAGTTCGAGGAACCATTCGATCTCACCCCGGGCGGAGGTCCACCGTCCGTAGGCGTCGGGGCGGACGATGTCGCCGAACGCGCGCTGGCAGCGGGTCTCCGACCACCAGGCGGTCAGCGTGCCGGGTGGGGTGGGGCGGCGGGCGTGGGCGATCAGCGAGGTGAAGAAGCCGTTGACGGCGACCGTGTGCGCCAGGCGCAGCGAGTGCGCGATCGCCATCGCGCGGGCGTGGCGGTAGCCGGTCTCCTTCAGCTCGATGCTGTCCTCGGCGGCGAGCACGCTGGCGCCGGCGATGTCACAGACGTAATGCGCCGGGGGCTGTCCCTGCCCGACGGGGACCAGGGGCTGGAAGCGGTCGAGGACCCGCCAGCGGTAGAGCTCCAGCAGCCGGCGGTTCGCAGCCCGTTGGGTGGACCAGCCGGCCTCGACGATCTGGTGGGTGGTCAGTACTCGGTGCTCGTGGGCGAGCCGGGTGATCCACCGGTCGCGGGGGGAGAGGTGGCGGGCGAGGTAGGTGACCAGCGCGGCGTCGGCGACGACCCGGCCGGGGGCACGGGGCGGGACGCGTAGGGCACGTTGGGGATGCGGGTAGGCGACCATGAGGACTCCGTGGTGGTCAGCTGGCGGATCGGCGGGGGTCTGCCTGCGGCTG
>NZ_JBFLUG010000082.1:0-33868 GCF_041008525.1 Parafrankia sp. FMc2
ACGGCTGGTCGACCGCGGCGTCCTCACCGAACCCGAACCCGGCCTGTTTATCCTGCCTCGCCCGACTCCACCCACCCCAGAGATCAACCCAAACTGACACCCGACAAACCCGTACAGAACACCCTCTGAGGACGAATCGTCAAGGATGTCCTGAGCCCTCACACCGACAGCCCGCGCCTACGCCACGCAGCTGGCGCGGTCTGGCAGCTGCGGAGCCGGTAGATTGTGCTGACCGGCGACAACCGGTACTGGTCGGAGGGTGGCGGTCGAAACACCGCCGCGACTGCGGTGCGCCGTCTCAAGGGAGGCGGTACGTCAGACCGGAGGATCATGGTCAGTAATCACCCGAGTAGTACAAGACGTCTCGGTAGTCGCTTTTAGCGATCCGGAGGTAGCGCCTGACCTGGTCCAGGTCTCCCTGGCCGAGCTTTATAATCGCGCGGTGCACGCGGTCGGGTTCAGGTTGGCTCGATTCCGCACCGTACTCCCTGAGCAAATCCAATACTGTGGCGACCTCTTTCGCTGCGAAGGTGTCGCGCACAAGCGCGATGGTGTGGGCTGCAATCTCCATCGTCCAAGTGTGAGGGAACCAGGCGGTGTAGTCCACACACATCGCGGAGTGAATCCCCCGCAGGGATGGGCTCCACGGCGTACGTGGTGCGGGATCGTGCGGCAGTGACGACCGGCGCCTTGCTGTCGGACTCGGGTGAGATACCTCTGTCGCGAGTTATCCACTGATCCGGCATCGAGGAATTCTGGCGCGAAACATCAGGTCGACTCTACTGGACAAGGTGTTGGGCCGGGGAGTCGCATCCCGACCCAACACCGAGCCATACGTGTATCTGTCACTGCATGTTTCTTCGGCGGCCGTGTCATCGGTCGGCGCGGTCAGGTCTCCGGCGCGGGTCGACTCATGGCGCAGACGGAAGGGCCGAGAAGGTCTAGTGTCGTCGCTGCGCTAGATCACCTGATGGTATGGGCTGATGGGAGACCAGTAGTCAATTCGAAACTTACTGCCCGACCCGATCCTCCTGTAGATTGTTTGCCAGTACCTTACGCGCCAGTTTGTCCGGAGATGCTCGAGTTCTCTCTGGTAGACCCCGGTCTGTCGGATGCGCGGATCGGATACGGCGCGGATCTCGTCGCGGCGCTTCATGGCGCTATCCAGCCACTTCACATTATAAATCCATGTCCACGCGGTGACGCTGAGAATGTTGAAACCCCTGCAGTTGTTGTTGATTTTGCAGTACGCCTTTATGTCTGCGTACTTGCCGATTACTGTCACTTTGAATCCGTCGAGGTCAAATTTGTTCAATGGGTCCTGGTTTGCGTATTCATAGGGGTTGGCGGAGCCTTCGAAGACAGGATCGGTCTGCAGGAAGCGGCCTGTATACGGATTGTAAAGGCGGACACCCATGAGGGTGAGCCCGGACAGGGTGTCGCGGCTGCGCTGCTTGTCTCCGAGCCAGCCGTAGCGGGGGTAGGCGGTGGCGGTGTTGTAGGGCTGACCGAACTCCTGAGTTTCCTGGTAGGTGGCAGGGGCGGTGACGGTGGTGTTGTCGTCGACGGTCGCGACGATGTCGCGGTGCAGGTTGGCGAGTCGGAGAGTGACGGTGCCGGTGTCGTCCTGGATGGCGGCGAGGCTGCCGCTGATTCCGTGGATGTTTCTGGTCCAGCCGCCGCCGGTCTGGCCGATCCAGGCGGGGCTGTCGCCGGAGGCGCTGGAATAGTGGTTGGTCCAGGTGGTGGTTCCCTGGGTCCAGGTTTGGATACGGTCCGCGGGGTCGAGTGTGTAGGTGCGGGTGGTGGTGCCTTGGGTTTCGGAGGCGACCATGTCGTTGGCGTGGTAGCCGACGGTGAGGGCGGTGCCGCCGGCGTGGGCGGCGGGTACTGCGGTGGTGCGGCCGAAAAGGTCGTAGGTGTAGCCGGTGTCGGTGATGCGGTCGGCCTGGTCGTGGCTGTGAGCGAGGCTGTAGGTGGGTGTGGTGGAGGTGGAGCAGGTGGGGTTGGGAGCGTTGGTGCCGGCGTCGGGGTAGGAGATGTGCTGGGTGCGGTTGTAGTCGGCGTCGTAGACGTAGCGGCGGGAGGTGCAGAGCAGACTGCCGGTGTCGTTGCGAACATCGCGGACGAGGCTGAGGCGGCCGGCTGTGTCGTAGAGGTGTTCGCGGGCGCCGCTGGGGGATTCGAGGACGCGGCCCTGACCGTTGATGTTGTCGATCTGGGTGAAGGTGAGCCAGGTGGAGGCACCCTTGGTGTAGGTCAGGGTTGTCTGGCTGCCCGTGTTGTTGTAACGGCTGGTTGCCACAATCCCGTTGGGGTAGTTCTCGGATTTCAGGGCGCCGTCGCCATTGTATTCGGCGGTGAAGATGGAGGGGGCGCTGCCGGCGCCGACGTCGAGGCTTGTGACGAGGCCGCGGTGTTCGGCGGTGGTGTCGTAGGCGTAGGTGTAGGTGCCTTTGCCGTCGTTGACGGTGACGACTTGGCCGTCGATGTCGTAGGTGGTGGTTGTGGTGTTGCCGTCGGCATCGGTCTGGGAGGCGACCTGGCCCCAGGTGTTGTAGCTGGTGGTCAGGGTGATGCTGTTCGCGGTGGTGGTGATGGGTAGTCCGGTGGTGGTGCTGTAGCCGTAGGTGGCGGTGGGGATGGCGGTGCCGCCGTTGCCGGCCGGGCTGACGGCAAGGGCATCGGAGGTGGGGCGTCCGGCGGTGTCGTAGGTGTGTGTGGTGGTGCGGGTGGTGCTGCCGCCGAAAGTGACAGTTTCGGTTTCGGTGAGGGGCTGGTTGAGATTGTTGTAGGTGTAGGTGGTGACCGGTAGCGGGTTGCCGGAATTGGGTTGGGCGGCGGGTCCGGTGGAGCAGGTCAGGCCGGCCCAGGAGGCGTTGACGCAGCCGCCGGTGCCGGTGGGGGCGAAGTAGGAGAAGACGGTGGTGAAGGCGTCGTTACCGGCGGCGTTGGCTTTGGGCTGGCGTATTTCGAGGGGCTGGCCGGCTGTGTTGTAGTAGGTGGTGCGGACGATGTCGGGGGTTCCCCCGCCGCCCATCCAGGTGGTGGTCGTCGTGGGTTTGCGCAGGGCCCAGCCGGAGGTGGCGGCGTCCGCGCCTGTTTTCGCAGCGTAGCCGTGGAAGGTTTTGCGGGGGTCGGCGTCGGTGCTGCCGGTGTAGGCGGTGGTGGTGATGGTTGTGGGTAGCCGGTAGGGCTCGGTGTCCGGTGGTGCGTTTTCGTCGTAGTCGGTGTGGATGTGCTGGCGGACTGACGAGCGGACGCCGTTGTTGTTGATGTAGCGGTGTTTCGGTCCGTAGACGTCGACGGGGACGACGCGGTCGGCGGAGTAGGTGGTGTCGGTGTCGAGGAGTTCGGCGCGGGTCGCGGAGTCGGTGAGGGCGGCGACGGTGGGGTCGGTGTCCGCGGTGGGGGTGAGGGCCTGGTTGCGGTTCTCCGCGCTCAGGGCGCGGATGACGTTGCCGAAGGTGTCGTGTTCGGCGGTGGTGATTTGCCAGGCGCCGGCGCCGTAGGCAGCGCTGTTGACCAGGCGTCCGTCGGAGTTGAGGTAGCTGATGCCGGCGTAGGGCCAGTCGGCCGCTACGGGCGGGTTGGCGGGGATGCGGCTGGCGGGGAACACGGCGGTGGCCCAGGCCGGCTGGTCCTGTTGGGCCCAGTCGTCGACCCGGCCGGGTGACATGTCGATCGGTGCTGTGGCGCCGGACAGCGGCACGTCGTAGACGATCTTGTTGGTGGCGGTGCCGGCGCCTGCGGGTCGGGGGCGGGTGACGGTGGTGAGGCGTCCGAAGCCGTCGTAGGCGAAGCCCCAGGTTTCCTGGCCGGTGGGGACGAATCCTTGGATACGGCCTTGGGCGTCATACCAGTAGAGGGTGGCGAGGTGGTTGCCGCCAGAGGTGTCGAGGCGGGGGTCCCATTCGGCGCGCAGGTGGCCGGTGGTGTCGTAGCGGTAGCGGGCGACCTCGACGGGGGTGGCGCCGTTGAGGGCCATGGAGATGGAGGAGAGCTGACCGGTGTAGTCACCCCAGTCGGTGGGGCTCCCGCCGGCACCGGTGGCAGTGGTCGTCGTGGCGTAGGTGAGGGTGAGGGCGCGGCAGCCGGCGCCGAGGGTTCCGGAGCAGTCCACGCCGTCGGGGACGGGGGCGAGGATGCGGGTGACGCGGCCCTGGGTGTCGGTGGTGAAGGTGGAGGTGGTACCGGAGCCTGGTTCCTCGACGCGGTCGACGACCCAGACGGTGGCCGCGCCGACTGTCTTGGCATACCAGATGGTCTTCGTGCCGTCGATTCCGATGAGTGTGAACTTGGTTGCGGAGTCCTTGATGAGAGTGGAGCCGTCGGCGGAGGTATCTGCGACGCCGGTGTAGTGGTAGGGGTAACCGCCTGTCCCGCTGCGGGTGTAGACGGCGGGGTCGCCTATGGGCGCGGTGAGGGTGACATACCCCTCGGTCGCTGTGTTGTCGGTGAGTGTCCGCTCCGCCGCGCCGGTGTCGGGGCCAGAGATGTTCGACGTCCATCCCGGTCCGAAGATTCCGCTCGGCGCGGTCGTGGCGGCGGGTGGGGTGAGGGTGGTCAGAGTGCGGCCGGCGGTGAGGGAGCCGGTGTAGGTCGGCATGGAGACGTCGGTGGCGGACAGGGAGTAGTCGCCGGTGAGGAGCGCGACGGAGCCCGGTCCGACCTCGCTGGTGGCGTGGGTGTCGCTGAAGGCGCTGCGGGTGAGCTGGATGGTGGTGGCGTCGGTGCAGGTGACGACCGCGGCTGTGGTGCGGAAGCAGGCCTGGATCTGGATGGGTCCGTCGGCGCCGCCACCAAGGGTGCCGGGGATGTTCCAGATCTGGTTGTCGAACGTACCGGCACCGTTGCGGGGTGCGGGCCAGGTGGGATGGTTGGTCGTGCCCTGGGTGGTGGTTTCGGCGGTGGGGACGTCCGTCCACGCGGTGGAGGGGTTGGTGCCGACCCGGTAGCGGTAGGTCACCGACACCTGGGACGAGGGTGCTTCACCGCGCAGGGTCGCGAACCGTTGGGTGCGGGACTGCTCCTCGGGGGACGCCAGTGCGGCGTTGCCGACGCCGAAGTTGTAGGAGATGATGGGGGAGAGGTTGCCTGCGGTGTCGAGGGTGCGCAGGTAGAAGGTGTGCAGGCCTTCGTCGGTGGTCAGCGAGGCGCTGGTGGTGGCGGTCGTCGAGGTGGTGGGGGAGGGTTCGTCGAGGCCGTAGAGGAAGCCTGCGGTGTCACCGCCGGGTGAGGTCCAGGTGAAGGTGCCTGAGGTGGCACTGGCCCAGCCGCCGGAGGGCCAGGCGGTGGAGGCGAGGGCGGTGGGGGTGGCGGGGGCGGTGGTGTCGATGGTGAACGGGATCCAGGTGGACCAGTTCTGGGAGTAGTCGGTGCCGTCGTAGGCGCGGACCCGCCACTGGTAGCTGGTGTTGTTGGTGAGCAGGCCGGAGGGGACGGTCCAGGTCGCTTCGCTGTTCTGGGCGACGAATCCGGTCGACCCCTGGGTGATTTTGGTGGTGCCGGCGGAGTTCCAGACCTCGAAGTCCAGGCGCAGGGTGCCGCCGTCCGCGTCGGTCGCTGAGCCGGCAAGCCGCGGGGTGGTCGAGTTCGTCAGCACGGTGGGTGGTGTGCCGCCGCACTGCGCTGAACACGGCGCGGTTGAGCGGGCGCCGACGGTGGACGGGTAGGAGTTGTACGTGGTCTCGATCCGCGGCGGGGTGGCGGTGTCACCGGAGGCGAAGAACTTGTACGGCTCCCACAGCACCTCATCGGGGGCCCGCAGTGTGAGGGTTTCCGGGGAGGGCGTGGCGTTGGTGGCCCAGGCCTGTGCCAGGCCGGTGATGTCCAATGACACGTCGGCGGAGCCGCAGAACCCGCCGGCGTTGAAGGTGGTGTCGGACCAGTTGATCCCGTCGGCGGCGGGCTGGGTGTTCCAGGTGGTGCCGGAGGACAGGCCGGCGGCGCCTTGGACGACCATGTGCTGGGGGGTGCAGGTGTAGGAGCCGGCCTGGGTGAGTTTGAGGGCGGCGGCGGTGACGTGTTTGCCGTCGATGGCGGAGGTGTCGAACCGCAGGAACGACCGGTGCACCGACCCGAACGCGTTCCCGACGCGCAGGTATTCGTAGGTGTCGTAGTTCGTGGTCGCCGACGTGCTGACGACGTCGGTGTCGAGGTTGTCGGGCAGGACCGCGGCCGGGTCGATGGTGACCGGGTACTGGCGGTCGTCCGCGGTCAGCCAGGCCTTGTCGGGCCGTAGGGTCAGCGCCGGGGTGGCGGTGGTGGGGCGTTCGAGGGTGGCGTCGACGGTGCGGGTCCGGTCGGGCAGGCCGGTCTTGGGGTCGGTGTGGGCGTCCCACATCAGCGGGGTCGGGGACCGTGCGGCGAGTTTCCCGTCGGCGGACAGCCGCAGCTCACCACCGGGGGTGCGTTCCGCGGTCACCCCCTTGAGCCTCATCGGCAGGCTGAGCGCTGCCTGGGCTGCGGCAGGGGTGTGGGCGACGATCTGCAGGTCGTAGCCGGTCGGGGTGACCTTGACCCGCAGGTCGGTGTCCTTCGCCACCCCCTTGTACAGGGCGACGTTGTCGGTCAGTTCCGGTGCGGGCAGCGTGGTCGGCCAGGCGAATGCGACGTCGCGGTCGCCGTCGGTCAGCGTGGCGACGTCCGCGCCTGGCTTCCCGCCGCCGGCGGACAGGGCGATGGCCGCCTTGATGGCCTTGGGTACGACCTTGCCCTCGACCACGGCGAGGGTGGTGTCGACCGGCTGCCAGCCGCCGTCGCGCTGGACCCGCACCACCCCCGAGGCCGACTCGACGGTGATGGATCCGTTCGGGTTGACCAGCGTGCGGGTCGACTCGGTGGTCAGGGAGGTGACCTCGATGCGGCGCTGTTCCGCACGCGCGGCGAGCTGGGCGGTCACCAGATCGGGGCGTTCGGCCGGTCCGACCGGTGCCTGCGGTGCGTCCCGCACGGTGTCGGCCGGCGCGGCGGACGCCGGCCTCACCGTGGGGAGGAACTGGGTGATGGTGGCCGCCAGCAGCGCGGCCAGCAGAACGGACAGAGAACGGATGATTGACCTGCGACGACGTACGGGGAGCACCCGCATAACGCCAACTCCGATCCACCAGGAAGCCCTTCTCAGGGCGCGCGGATCTGGCGCGGCCACCGCAGGGGAAACAGGGGCCGCGCCAGGTCGTCGAAAAATGGCAGAACCGAAACCCTAAGCGCAAACGAAGATGGATGATCAGTATTCAAGGGTCGCTACACGCTGCTACCGGAGGGCCGATGCCGCGTCGATCTTAACTACTTTTTGTGACGAGCCTCGAGAAGTCATACCGGGACATATCTTCACTGAACCTGCAGGATCCGCCCGATGACGTGGACCTTTCGTAGTGAATCTCGGTACGCTCCGTGGTCGATGTTGAATCGGACACACGCAAGGGTGTTACCTCATGGAAACATTTTCGAGGTAATTCCATAGGTCTGATCGACCTGTGAAGGGGTCGGTCGCGCCGCGCGACTCCGATCCCTTGCCCGCCGTACCCCGATGGTCCCGAACTCGCGCCGTCAGTGAGAGGTATGGCGGAGCGCTACCATGCTGGACCCCGCCCGGCATCGGCTGGCGGTTGCGCAGTGTCACCCATGTCGGCCTGCCGGCCGGCGAACTGTAGCTGCGGGCAGTAGGGACCTTCTTTTGCTGATTGGCTGACGGTCCATTCGGTCCGTGTCATAGTCCTGCTCGGATCTTTGCGGGGCGATCCTTCTTCTTGGCCTGCAGAACGTGCCGCCGCCTTCGCGATCTGCGCAGTGTCGCGCGCCCAAGGAAGAGCCGTGGATGGCGCCGATGCCGTCCATTCGCCTCGACGTCGAGGCGAATCTGGTCTACGACTGCGCGCTCCGCGCGCCGTCGACGGCTGCGCAGCATTCCTCGCCGACAGCGCACAGGAGCAGATCGCCGTGATCCGTCCGACCAGGTACCCGCCGCCGTTCCGAGCCCGCGCGATCGCCTACGTCACTCGCATCAGACACGACCACCGGTCCACCTGGCAGGCCATCAACAAGCGTGTCGCCGCCGTCGACGACGAGGGGCGGGTGGCTGGAGATGCGGACGACGCTGGGCCTTTCCGCGTCCGGCAGGTCCGCCAGCCGACTGCGCACCATCTCGGCGCTGCCGTCGGTGGCGCCGGTGGAGTCTTCGCATCCGGCGACGAGCGCGGTCATCGTGACGGTGACCGTGGGCGCCGGAATCCGCACCGGGGCCAGGCGGACGCCCACCCGGCCGCCGCTCACCCGGAGGAGACCCGGGCGGAGGGCTTGCGGCCGGTCACGCTCAGGGCTTCCACTGGAAGCTTCCGGTGGAAGCTTTGAGCGAGCGCTGCGGAATGTGGATGGACCGTGATCTCACGTCTTCCCCCCGACCATGGGCATGGCCTGACGATCATTAACTAATCAACTGGCTACCAGCGGTGCGTGCCGCGCGTGGGGTGTGGTGCCGCCACGGTTGGAGCGGGGGGACGGCATCGTCGCCGCCCCTCAGGCACGGAAAAGGGGTGCGCGGCTCCCGTATCTGCAGATTCTCGAGGCCATATCGACCCTGATTGGCGGCTTCTGTTGCAATCGGGTCGCTTCGGTAACGGCCCGGTATTCGCGAGGTACGCGGCTTGTAAAACCGGTCGACGCCGACGTCCACCGAAACCTCCGGCAGGCCGTTGTCGCGGATCTGGCCATCTCGTCCGGTCCGTCGCTGGTCCTCCACTGTCGCGGACGGGTGGGCCTGTGGGCGCGTGACCCTCTCGACGATCTGGTCGTGCGGAACGTCTGGCAACGTCTGGCGCGCGGTCGGCCGCTCGCCCACGGCATCGCGATGGGCAGGTCGCAAGCCGTCTGGGCTGCGCGCGGTCTATCTCACAGGCGGGGCCCGGTCGGGTGCGGCCCGCTCGGGCCGCCAACGTCGCCGTGACTCCTGTGGCTGCTGGGTGCGAGGCCGCCGCGGCCTCGACAGCCCCGAGGCAGTGAATGAAACCGTAGATGCGGAGCTATCGGCGAAGAAGTCACGCATCAGCGACACCAGACGTTCTATGATCACTTCCCTGAGGATCCACCTTGCTGCGGGGGTGATGCATGGGAGGCACCTCCCCAGGTCGCCCCTCGGGCGAGCGGCGAGATTCCAGTCCGTCTGGGGTTTGTCCCGACCGCACGGAAAGTTCCTCAGACCCGCACGAAGTTCTCGTGACCGGCCTGCGCCCGCTCGCCAGGTCGCCGTTGACCGGTCGTTCCCTCCGTCCAGCGAGGAAGAAGTTGATGACGAAGAAATCCCTACGGGCTCCCGCGTTCACGGCGCTTGTCCTGGGTACGACCCTGGCCGTCGCACTGCCGGGAACCGCCTATGCGGCAACCACGATCACGGTGCGTACTCCCGGCGCCACCTCGGGGCCGGGGGCTGCCAACTCGGAGAGCGGAAGCACCGCGAACTGTCGCACCGGCGGTGACACCGACGACGTGGTCTCCGGCGTCGGGATCCTCCAGACCGTCGGCACCGGCTCGGCGCAGAGCAATCTGCACGTCAAGGGAATCGTCCCGTTCGACGGAACCGCTGAATACGTGGCCGGCAGCTATTCGCCCGGGGTCGTCGACACCGACGCGACGCAGGCCCGTGCCATCGGTGGCACGGGCAACTCGGGTGGCGGCCTCGATGCCGCCTTCGGCTCCACCCCGTATGCCATGTGTCTGGACCCCGGTGACACGATCACGGGCACCCAGATCGTGATGAACAGCGTGGCGGGGCCGACCACTACGGGCGCAACCGCCCTGGCGGTGGCCACCTGCCCCGAAGGCACGCGGCTGCTGGGCGGCGGGGCGCGAACCCTCCCGGGCACCACCGGGAGCCTCAAGCCCGTCCTCAGTGCCCCCACCTACCTGGACGGCACCGGTGCGGGTACGCACGACAACGGTGCCATCGCCGCCGCTGACGGGGAGACCAATCCGGACTCCTGGGTCGCGGGCGCACTGACCGGCGGAAACCCGAGCGCCCTCGCCACGACCTATGCCTACGCGATCTGCAGCGGGGACGACATCGACGTCAGTGGGGTGACCGTCACCGTGCGATACGGCGAGACCTCCGGCCCGACCAGCGTCGGCGCACCCCAGAAGACAACTGCCGGTTGCGGTGAGGGCGACGGGACGCTGATCAGCGGAGGTGCCGGCATCAGCGGCGGCGCCGTCACGACGTCCGACTTCACCGCACCCGGATCGCAGGGTGATCATCTGAACGGCAGCTACCCCAGTGACGGGAGCGGGAACCCGCTCACCAGCTCACCGGCGAACTGGACGTCCACCACGCACACCGGAGGAGGCGGCTCGACGAGTGCCACCAGATCCCACGCCTGGGCGTTGTGCATGACCGGCAACTGACCGGCTCGCGGCATGGCTGCCACTGACACGGAGTAGTAGTCGGAGTGCGGCCGGCGGGCGGGGCATCCGTGTACTGCTCGTCTGTCGCGCTACCCGGCGTGTTGGATCTGCTGCACAAGGTTCGATCCCTCCGTTTTTCTCCGTGGATGAGGAGAATTTGAACGGAAACCCTCGCATCTGCGTCGACCTGCGCAGTAGAGTCCTGTCGCCCGACACGTGACAGTCCGCAGCCGCAGATGACCTTCCGGTATCGCTGCTCCGTGTCGTCACCTGGGAGAGGCATCAGGCCGGGTACGGATCATCACCGTGCCGGAAACCAACTACATATCTGCATATCTGCGGGGGGACGGCGAGATGCTGTGCAAGGGCGGGGCCGAGGGCCTGGCGTGGCCGAAACGGGCGCCCAGGTCGACACTCGGGGGCGTGGTGGTGGCGATGTCCGCGCTCGCGTTGGTCATGACAACGGTGCCACCCGCCGCCGCGGCGCCGACCCCGGGCGAGCCCGCGGCGGCACAGCCACCGAGGCCGACGATCCGCGTGGCCACCACCAGCCTTCCCGTTCCGGCTGTGTCGTCGGCGTTCGCGACCGCGGTGACCTCGTGTCCGGCGGGCAGCGTCCTGGTCAGCGGTGGGCTGTGGGGCAGCAAGATCGATGCCACTGATCCCGTCCCGCCGATCAACGGGCTGCGCGCGAAGGGGGACTTCCCCAGCGACGCGAGCGGGGCCATGAGCGCGAACGGTGCGCAGAACCCGCAGTACTGGGCAGCCGTGGGCAACTTCGGTGGGCAGGCGGAACAGGGCGACAAGATCACCAGCTTCGCGGTGTGCGCGGAGGGAACGCAGCTCGACCACCGAGTGGTCTCCGTCGCCTCCGTTCCCAACCCGACCACCTTCCAGATGGGCAATGCCCAGGTCACCACCGCGTGTCCGGACGGAACGGTCGTCGTGGGTGGCGGCGCGCACACGCTGCCCCCGGAGGCGCCCAGCCTGAAGGCGGTCGGTAGCTTTCCCAGCGATGCTCAGGGGAACCCGCTCCCAGACGGAGCGGTCAACCCCCGGTACTGGACCGCCATGGGTGTTGCCGGCGGGCGGAACGAGGCGACCGCGCAGACCTTCGCGTACGCCGTGTGCGCCGAGCCCGGTGACATGGAGGTCACGGTGGCTCGGACCGACGGCCTCGGCCCCCAGGAGGGCAGCAACTACGCGATCCGCACCGCGACCTGCCCGACGGATCTCACCCTGCTCGGCGGCGGTCAGCACCTGCAGACCGGTGTGATCGCGGGGCGTGTGGGCGGCGGAGTCCATCTACGCGGTAGCTATCCCAGCGACACTGTGGGTGATCCCGTCGTGAACGGCTCCACCAATCCCTCGTCCTGGAGCGCGATCCTCGCGGCAGGCGGGTCCGGCGGGACGGGCGACCAACCCGCGAGCGCCTTCGCGCTGTGCGCTGACTTCGACCATGACACGTCGACCACGCTGACCGCGAACACGACCAGCCCGCTGTTCGGGCGGCCCGTCGACCTCACCGCCTCGGTGCAGCCCGGCGTGGCGGATGTCGGCGCCCCGAGCGGAACAGTGACGTTCTCCGACGGGACAAGCGCTCTGGCGACCGTCCCGCTGACCGCCGGGCAGGCCAGCTTCAGCACCACCAGGCTGCAGCCCGGCACACACCAGATCACCGCCAGCTACAGCGGTGGCCCCACCTTCAGACCCAGTGCCAGCGCCCCGACCACCATCACCGTCGGATTCAGCCAGCCCTGTGTCACCACCACCCGCAACGGCCCCCTCACCATCGCGGCAGACCAGGCCCTCTGCTTCGGCCCCGGCAGCAGGCAGTCCGGCCCCGTCACCATCAGGCCCGGTGGAGCACTCCACATCACCGGCGCCCAGATCGCGGGGCCGATCTCCAGCAGCGGTGCCGCCGCGTTCACCCTGTGCCAGACCTCGGTCAACGGGCCCGTCACCGTCCAGAACAGCACCGGCTACGTGCTCGTCGGCTCCGACCACCAGCCCTGCCCGGGCAACACCATCGCCGGCCCCCTCAACGTCAGCGGCGGCACCGGAGGCGTCGAGGTCAGCGGCAACACCATCAACGGCCCTGCCACCATCAGGAACAACAGCGGTAGCGGCCTCCTACCCCTTGAAGCCACCCCCGCCGTCACCACCAACCGCGTCGCCGGACCGCTCTCCTGCGACGGCAACACCCCCACCCTCCGCCAGAGCGCCAACACCGCTGCCGGCCCCCGATCCGGACAATGCCGATAGAACCTGCCGCGTCAACAAGACACCCATGAAATTAGGTGGCGGCCGGCTGGCAGGAATAGCCCTGGGTGGACGGAGTGAACGGGCTGTTCTTCGCCGGGACCGCGACTTTGTTCGAGATCTGCCGGGTTACGGGTTACGGGTGACGTCGACGAGGACCTTTCCGACGACGCCTGCCTCGACTGCGTCGTGCGCCGCGGCTGTCTGGTCCAGTCGGAACCGGTGCAGGGGGAGGCCGGCGTCCGTACCGACGCGCAGGGCGCCGGCTGCGGCCGCCGCCGTGATGTCCGTGACCGCCTGGAGTTTGGCCGTGTCCGGCATCGTGTAGACGAGGATGAACTGCAGGCAGGCGTTCGCCGCCATGAGCGGACGAACCGGGACGGTGAGCTGCTCGTCGCCCGTGCGGGCGTAGATCGCCACGACTCCGTTCGGGGCCAGGACCTGCTGGTTGAGCTCGGCGTTCGCGGCGGGGTTCACCTCGACGACAAGGTGGACGCCGTCAGGCGCGGCCTTGCCGATCGCTGCTGCCACGGCGGGTTCGCGGTAGTTGACCACATGGTGGGCGCCTGCGGCGGCGGCCAGCGCCGCCTTCTCGGGGGAGCTGACGGTGCTCACGACGTTCGCTCCGGACCAGCGGGCAAGCTCGATCGCCGCGTGTCCGACCGCGCCCGCGCCACCCGCGACCAGTACGGTCCGGCCGGCCAGCGCTGATGGTCCGAGCGCGGCCGGGCCCTGCGGGTGGACGGTGAGGGCCCGGTGCGCGGTCATCGCCGGGATGCCCAGGCTGGCTCCGAGATCGAAGGACGCGCCGGCGGGAAGCGGGACCGCCTGGCGGGCGGGCAGGACGACCTCCTCCTGCGCGGTGCCGTCGGGCCGTTGCCACGCCGCCTCCCAGATCCACACGCGTTCCCCGACCCGGGCGGGATCGACTCCGGCACCGACAGCGTCCACGACACCGGCGCCGTCCTGGTTCGGGACCAGGCCGCTCGGGGAGACCGGTCCGTTCCCGCTGTGGCGGGTCTTCCAGTCGGTCGGATTCACTCCCGACACCGCGACCCGTACCCGGACCTGGCCAGGCCCCGGATCCGTACGGGAACGCTCCACCAGCTGGAGCACCTCCGAACCACCGTTGCGTGCGTACACGATCGCCCTCATGGATCTCGCCCTTTCTCCGCCGCTCACGACATCGAGGCCGAGCAGATCCTGCACACTGCCCGTGGCGAGCCGCCCAACCTCGGCGAGCACGGCATGCAGTTGGCGCCGCACCGGCCGCGCGGCCGGCCCCCCGAGCGCCTCGGTGAGACAGCACAGCATCTCGGGTAGCTGGCAGGTCATCGGCGGGCCGGTCCACCCTGACACGGGGGCCTGCGGCAGCCTACCGAAAGGCGTTCATGCCCTTGCCGTGACAGGAGTACAGCTGGAGCTCCACGAGTACGCCCGCCTGGACGCGGTCGGACTGAGCGTGCTGGTCCGCGGCGGCGAGCTGCGGCCGGAGAATGTGGAGGAGCTGGCCCGGCGTGCGATCGAGCAGGTCGCCCCGGATCTCAACGCGCTCACCGGCCCGCTGTTCGACCAGCCGCTGGCGAGCGACCTGGGCGGTCCGCTCGCCGGGGTGCCTTTTCTGATCAAGGACAGTGGGCCGTTCGCCCGCGGCGTGGCGTTCACGCTGGGCAGTCGCGCCATCCGTGGGGCTGTTGCCGGCCACGACCACGACATGATGGCCCGGTTCCGCGCCGCGGGCCTGATGGCACCTGGCCAGACCACCACCCCGGACGTCCTCGAGGCGGCCCCGTCACTCGACGCGGAGAAGCAGCGCCCTGGACCTCCTCGCCGCCGTCGACGCCCAGCATCGGGTGACCCCGGACGATCGGCCGGTTCTTCCTCGACCACGACCTGCTGGTGACTCCGACGCTGGCCCGGCTGCCCGAGCCGCCCGGCTCCCTCGACTATGACGACCGCACGCACACCGTGCGGTCCTGGCTGGGCCGCGTCTACGAGTACGGGCCGTTCACCGCCGCGTTCAACATCTCCGGTAACCCCTGACCGGGTGCGGGCCCGGTGCGGCCCGGTCCAGGAGCGCTCCGGGCGCGCCCGCCGCTACAGGGGCGCGGACCAGTGCAGGTGCGTCCCGCCGCCAGGTGGGGTGGAGATGGTGTAGCTGCCGCCGACGATCTCGGCGCGGGTACGCAGGTTGTCGAGCCCGCTGCGGCGGGTCGAGTCCCCGATGCCGACGCCGTCGTCGACCGCGTCGAGGGTGACCGCGTCGCCGTCGACGGCGAGCCGCAGCTCCGCGGTGCCGGCCCGGGCGTGGCGGGCGGTGTTGGTGAGGGCCTCGCGGGCGACCGCGAGGAGATGGTCGGCGAGACGGTCGTCCACGACGGAGTCGAGCGGGCCGCTCAGCGTGATCGTCGGCGCGAAGCCGAGTGCGGGCCGGATGTCCTCGGAGATCTCCTCCAGCGCCGTGCGCAGCCGTGCGGCGCGCGTCGGGTGGGCGCTGCGCAGCTCGAAGATGGTACGGCGGATGTCCTTGATGGTGGCGTCGATGTCCTCGATGTAGCTGGTGATGCGGTCGCTGTTGGACGGGTTCTCGTACTGCGCCAGGTCCTGCATGCCGAGCGCGACGGCGAACAGCCGCTGGATGACGTGGTCGTGCAGGTCCCGGGCGATCCGCCCGCGGTCGGCGAGGACGAGCAGGCGCTCCTGGTCCGCCTTGGCGTGGGCGAGCTCCAGGGCGATGGCGATGTGGCCGGCGAAGCTGGTGGCCAGGGTCAGGTCGGTGTCGGTGAACGCTGGCGAGCCGTGGTCGCGCCCGACGAGCAGCGCCCCGTCGCACTGGTCGATGCCGGCGACGAGCGGGACGACCATGAGCGGCCCGGTGTGCTCGGTGCGTTCGTCGGGCAGGGCGTCGAGCTGGGCGTTGTCGACCCGCAGCGCCTGGCGTTCGGTGAGCACGCGGCCCGTGAGCGTGTGCTCCAGCGGGATCCGCCGCCCCGCCCGGCTCACAGCCTCCTCGCCGCTCTGGTCCGACCCGTCCTGCGCCGGCCTCCGGCCGGTGGGCGGCGCGGTCACGGCGATGGCGATCCGGGCCTGGTCGCCCGCGGGCTCCTCCGCGCGCAGCGCGAGGGCGACGAACGTGGCGTCGGCGATCTCGAGCACGCGCTGTGCCAGCCGCTGGAGCGCGTCGGGGTCCCCGGCCATGAACAGCCGGGTGATCTCGGCGGAGGCCGTCATCCACAGGTGCCGTTGCTGGGACTCGTGGTACAGCCGCGCGTTCTCGATGGCGACCCCGGCGTTCGCGGCCAGGGCCAGGGCCAGCTCCTCGTCCTCGGCGGTGAACGGCGCGCCGTCGTGCTTGTCGGTCAGGTAGAGGTTGCCGAACACCTCGGCCCGCACCATGATCGGTACGCCGAGGAACGTGCGCATCGGCGGATGCCCCGGCGGGAACCCGTAGGCGCTCGGGTCCTCGGCGATGTCATCGACGCGGCGCGGGCGCTGGTCGTCGATCAACAGGCCGAGGATGCCCTGGCCGGTCGGCAGGTACCTGATCCGCGCGACATCGGCGTCGGACATCCCGACGTGGACGAACTCCTCCAGCGTCCGGTCGGGGGCGACCACGCCGAGCGCGCCGTAGCGCGCGCCGAGCAGGTCGGTCGCGGCCTCGACGATGTGCCGGAGCAGCACGGGGAGCCGCAGGTCCGTGGCGATGATCCGGTTGGCCTGCAGCAGGCCGCGCAGGCGACTCTGGGTCGCCAGGACGTCCTGTGCGCGCTCGACGAGCTGGGTCAGCAGGTCGTCGAGCTCCAACCGGGCCACGGTGGGGAACATCAGCCCGTCGCCGGGGGGCGTGGGTATGGCGGCCCGCGCCGTGGACGCGGCCGTGAGTGGGCCCGGGACCGGGTGGGCGGCCGGTGCGGCGGCAGGGTGGGTGGCCTCCGGCGCCGGCCGCGCGGCCGGCGGTTCACCGTGCCGCCCGCCGTGCCGCCCGGTGGATGTCGGTCGGCGTGGGTCCGTGTTCAAGGGTCTTCGCCTCCGGCCACGGGTCGGTGTGGAAAGGGTGTTCGGGCCCGGTCGGCGTCGACCAGGCGACGGGGGAGCCGGCGTCGCTCTCGGCGCGGACGAGGCTCCCCGCCGCCGGCCCCGGGGGCGCGCAGCGAAGCTGGACGAGATCGGTGAAGGTCGCACGGGCGAGGGCAGCAGCCTCCTGCCGGTCCTGGCGCCGCGTCCAGGAGGCGTCGATGACGACGGTCTCGCCGCGCTCGACGGCGGTTCTGGCCCGGCGCAGCAACTCGTCCCGCACCGCTCCGGCCACGTCCGCCCGCCCGTCGAGCCGCCCGTCGACCCGCCCGTCCGGATGACCGTCCGGGTGGCCGTCGCCTCGGGGCAGGTGGCCCAGCTCGCGTTCGACGGAGCTGGCGCGCAGCAGCGTCCAGCCCTCGCTTTCGGCGAGCCGGCCGGCGACCGCGGAGCGCCCCGTCTCCGGGCCGCCGCCGACGAGGACGAGCCGGGTCCGGCCGCGCCGCAGGCTGGCGAGCGCGAGCGAGGCGAGAGCCCGGGCCTCGGCGGCGGCCGCGGCCCAGCCCTGCGCGTACTGGGTGCAGGCGATCCGGCACATCGTGAAGGCCCGGTAGGCGATGTAGAGGTTCTCCAGGGAGAGCGGGTGCGTCACGGCCGTGTACGCCCGGTACTGGTCGAGCAGGAAACGGCTGAGGTCCGGGCGGCCGAGGCGCTCCAGGTCCATGGCGAGGAAGGCGATGTCGGACAGGACGTCGCCGACCCGCATCCGCTGGTCGTACTCCAGGCAGTCCAGGATGCGCGGGCCGTCGTCGAGGCAGTAGATGTCGTCGGCCAGCAGATCGCCGTGGCCGTCGCGGATACGTCCGTCACGTTGCCTCTCGTGCAGCAGGGGACCGCGGCCATCGAGGTAGCGGTGGGCGAGGTGGCGGATGGCGTCGATGGTGTTCGTGTCGAGCACCGGCCCGAGGAACGGCTCGATGCTGTCGAGGACCTCCGCCCACAGCCAGCGCAGGTTCGCCGGGGAGCCCGCCTCGGTGATCCGCTCCGAGGTGGCGCAGCGGGCGTGGAAGTCGGCCAGCAGCCGGGCGACGGCACGCAGCGGGCCGGTCACGTCGCTGCCGGCGGCGAGGAGTGACGACAACCGGCGGTCGGCCGGAAGGCGCCGCATCACGACCATGTGGTCGAGCAGCGCCCCGTCCGGGCCCTGGATGTCGGCGACGCCCAGGTAGACGTCCGGGGCGAGGCGCCGGTTGAGGTTGACTTCGGCCTGGCAGGCGGCGAGACGTGCCTCACGGGTACGGAAATCCAGGAACCCGAGGTCGGCGGTCTTCTTTATCTTGTAGACCCGGTCGCCGAGGAACACGAGCACGGACGTCAGCGTCTCGGAGAGCGCGGCGGGCAGGCCCGGCATGGCGCCGAGACCTGGCCCGGTGCCTGCGGGGACCGTGATGCCGGTCGTCGCCATACGCATGGAATGAGACTGCCGGTCAACCCCCGGAGATCACAGCGTGCGTCAGTCGGGCTACCGGCGTCCGAAAGTCGCACCCTCAGGGGCGGAAGGTCACCCGGGCGGGCGGCGGCCGCGTTCGGTGTGATGCGCCTGACGCCACCCCGCCAGCCCAGGTCAGCGCGCTGGACGAGCCGGGGACACGCCTTCGCTCGATCGCCGGCCGGGAATCCGTGCCCCGGCCGGCGGCCTGCGGCTCGGGTCTTTGGTCCCGAATGCGTCATCGCCGCCGCGGGGGCTACCCCGACAGTCCGAGCGGCAGATGGCTCATCGCCCGCACCCAGGCGCTGGTCCGGTAGGAGGGCTCGTCGAGCAGGGTGATCCGCTCGGCCCGGGCGAGCAGGGCACGGAACGCAATCACCCCCTCCGCGCGGGCCAGCGGGGCACCGAGGCAGTAATGCACACCCAGGCCCAGCCCGAGATGGCGGGGGACGTCCGCGGAATCCGCGTACCGCGCGACATCGAACCGGTCGGGTTCACGGTAGGCGTCGGGATCGCGGTTCGCCGCCGCGAGGAGCAGCACCACGCCATCTCCCCGCCTGAACGACCGCCCGTTCACCTCGGTGTCCCGAAGCGCCGTGCGCACGGTGAAGGGAAACGTCGGGTCATACCGGAGCATTTCCTCTACCGCGGCCGGGACGAGATCGGGGTCCGCGCGTAGCCTGGCCATCTGGTCCGGATTCCGCAGAAGCGCGACCGTGCCGCTGCCGATCAGGTTCACAGTTGTTTCGAAACCGGCCACGAGCAGCAGGACGCACAGGTCGAGTATTTCCTGCTCGGGGAGATCGTCGCTGTCCTGCGCGGCGGCGACGAGCTGGCTCAGCAGGTCGTGGCGTGGTCTCGCCCGGACCTCGGCGATCAGTTCCCGGAAATAGTCGTGGATGGCGTTCGTGGCCTCCGTGCGGGCACGCAGGTCCTCCGGCGTCAGCGTCATGTCGGGTGCCAGGCCGCGCACCATCGGGACGATCCACTCGCCGAAGACCGGCTCGTCCTGCGCCGGGACACCCAGCAGGCGGCAGATGACGAACAGCGGCAGCGGGCGGGCGAAGGCCTCGATCAGGTCGACCTCGCCGGCCGCGAGAGCGGCGTCGAGCAGCGTGTCGACGAGAGAGGTGATCTCCTCGGTCAGGGTCGCGACGACGCCCGGGGTGAACGCCCGGCTCACCAGGCCACGCAGGCGGGTGTGCTCCGGCGGGTCCTTCCGCAGCAGCGACTTCAGCCCGCTGTCCGTCGAGCCGGGCGTGCGGTGCGCGCCCGCATGGATACCGGCCGAATAGCCGTTGCCGAAAGAGGGGCTCTGAAAGGCGGCGGAACAGTCGGCATAGCCGGTGACCATGGTGGTGACCCAGCCCCCGACGTCACACCGGATGAATGCTCCGCCCTCCTGTATCGACCGGTAGGTGGGGTACGGATCGGGACGGCTCACGGCATCGAGAGCCGTCAGTATCGCCGGCAGCTGCCCGGCTTTCTGCGCTGGCGTCGCCGCAGTCTCCATCGCGAACTCCTCCGGGCAGTGGGTCAACCGGTCCGGCGGGGGTGGATGGCTCCCGTCGCCTTTCCCGGCGCGCGGCTGAGACCTCGCGCGGTGCGTTCGCCCCATCTTCGAAAATGATCGACCGAAACGTCAACCGCCATTTCTGTCTTCTATCGGGTGATAAGTGTCGGCGATTTCCCGTGCTCCCGTGGCTCCCGTTACCCCCGTGGCATCGGTCGGCCATCGGTGATCGTTGTCGGGAACGACATGATCTCCGCCGGAGCCGAGTGATCCTTCACGGTTGTGGCCGAGAACCCGGGAAGGAGGGTCCGGCGCGGGTCTTCGTGCCCTGACAAGGGCCGCGTTACCGTCACACGATGGCGGTGTCACGGCATGGCGAGCCCCTCGAGCTGGACGTCGGCGAGCGGGTGGTGCGGGTCAGCAACCCCGAGCGGGTCTACTTTCCCGAAGCGGGCGTCACCAAGATCGACCTCGTCCGCTATTACATCGCGGTCGCCGACGGCGCGGTCCGCGCCCTGCGGCAGCGACCGACCACCCTGGAACGCTGGCCCAACGGCGTGGTCGAGGGAGCCCAACTGACCCAGCGCGACGGGACCCCGGGTGACGCCTTCTACCAGAAGCGGGTGCCCAGGAACGCTCCGGACTATGTGCGGACAACACGGATCACCTTCCCCAGCGGCCGGACCGCGGACGAGGTCTGCGTGACCGAGGCGGCGGTCGTCGCCTGGGCCGTGAACCTCGGCACGATCACGTTCCATCCCTGGCCGGTACGCGGCTCCGATGTCGACCACCCCGACGAGCTTCGGATCGACCTCGACCCCCAGCCGGGAACCGGCTTCGCCGAGGCGGTGGCCGTCGCCGGCGAGGCCCGCGTGCTGCTCGGCGAGCTGGGCTGGATCGGCTGGCCGAAGACGAGCGGCGGCCGCGGCCTGCACATCTACGTACGCATCGAGCCGCGGTGGACGTTCACGCAGGTCCGCCACGCCGCCATCGCGTTCGCCCGTGAGCTGGAGCGGCGCCGCCCCGACCTGGTGACAACCAGTTGGTGGAAGGAGGAACGCGGCGTCAAGGTGTTCGTCGACTACAACCAGAACGCGCGGGACCGCACCATCGCCTCGGCGTACTCGGCGCGGCCGCGGTCCTGGGCGCCGGTCTCCACCCCGGTTCACTGGGATGAGCTCCCCGACGTCGAGCCCCGCGATTTCACCGTCCGCTCCGTGCCGGAGCGTTTCGAGCGCCTCGGCGACCTGTGGGCCGGCATCGACGACACCCACCATGATCTCAGTCCGCTGCTGCAGTGGTGGGAGCGGGACGTCGCCGAGCACGGTCTGGCCGACCTGCCCTACCCGCCCGACCATCCGAAGATGGCCGGCGAGCCGCGCCGGGTACAGCCCAGCCGTGCGAAGAAGACCACCTGAAGCCCACCGAACGTCTCGCGATGTGCCCATAACCGCCTGGCCGTCGGCTGGTCGCGTACGCTGATCCACATACCCGAGGTCCCGTTCCGGTTGCCGTCGGTCAGGGGGGAGTCGGCGCGGTGTGGATTGTTCTCCTGGACCATTCGGCGTCCATGTCGCGGCCGTTCGGCAGCGATTCCGTGCACGCCCGCTTCGGCCGCCGTCGAGGTGACCGTCGAGGTGCGGGAACGTGGCCATTCCCGAACCTCGGTGGTCTTCGGCACCGGCGTTCCGTGGATGGTCGCACGCCGGCCGGCTCGCGCTCCGGGCCTGGCTCGGGCCCGCGTTCCGGTCCACGTCTTTCCGACGAGCGGAAGAGCGCTGACGACAGCCGGTCCGGAGACGGCTCGACACAGCACGGAGAGTCCGGGCGCGGCAAACTCGACGTCACCGTGGAGAGCGTCTCCCACGCGCTTGCCGAACTGCCGCCGGCCATGCCCACCGTCCTGGTCGGCTTCACCGACTCCGCGGACGTCGTCTACGAGGGCCGCGCCGGCGACCGCGCCACCTTCGAGCGGACGCTGCGTACCGTCGCCCCGACCGGCGACAGCGGTGGCGCGGACGTCGCCTCCGCCCTGGAACGCGCCCGGCTGCACCTCGCCGGCCTGCCCGAACAGCCCCCCTTCGCCCGCCTGCTGCTCGTCACCGACGACCTCACCGCCCCCGGCGACCTGCTCCAGGCTGCCTACGACTGCGCACACTCGGGGATCACGGTCGACGTCGTCGTGCTCGACACGTCCCCGCGCGCCGGCGAGCTCGCCGAGGTGATCGTCGGTGTCACCGGTGGGAGCTGGGAGGCCGCCCCCGACGAAGGGGATCTCGGCCGGGCGATCTCCGCCGCCGGCCGCCGCGCCGCGCTGCAGTCGCTGGAGGCGGGCGCCCGTCCGGTGGGGGTCGAGCCTGCACCCGGCGAGCCCGCACCCGCCGAGCCCGGGCCCGACGAGGCCGCGTCGGCCAAGCCCGCGCCCGCCGAGTCGGTGTCGGCCGAGCCCGCGGACGCACCTGACGGAGCAGCCGCGCGTGCCGAGGCGGAGGAGCCCGCGGGCGCGCAGCCGGGAGCGGGCGGGGCGGCAGGCCGCGGGCCCGACGCTCCGGAGCAGGCCACCACGGCGCCGGGAGGCGCGGCCACGGGCGCGCCGGCCACGGGCGCGGAGGTCGAGGGCGCGGAGGTCGAGGGCGGGGAGGAACCGCCGAGACACCGCCGCCCGGCCCCGCGCCGGGTGGACGTCACCTTCCCGGTGTTCACCCTCGTCCCGACGGTCGCGAACGGCAACGTCGAGCGCATCGGGGAGTCGCTGCGCACGATCGTCCCGTTCCTGGAGGATCTCACCGGCCTGCGCTACTACCCGCCGCCGACCTACGTCACCGACGACACGACGGTCACCCATCTGCGCCGTACCTGCGAGCCGGACGCGCGGTTCACCACCGAGGAGCACATCGGCGACATTCCGCCCGGCGCGCTCGCCGCCGACGAGGAGGTGGCGGTCGACCGGGTCCGCGCGCTGCTGGTGACGTTCACCGAGCATGTGCTCGACGTCGGTCCCGACACCGACCTCGTCCACGTCCGGCGCGAGGCACTGGGCGGCTTCGTCCGCAACGTCCGCCGCTACCTGGCGGGGCGTCCCACCTCCCTGGACGAGGACAGCGGCGCGGGGCCGTCCTTCCCCGAGCCACCGATGATCTGGCGCCAGCGGTGCGCGGAGGACTTCCCGAGCTTCGCCGGCCTCTACTGCGAGCTGGTGACCCGCTACACCGACCGCCATATCCGCGCCCACTCCCGCAACCGCATCGACCCCGAGGTGCGCGCGCGGCTGGTCGCCGAGCTCGGGCCGCGCGCCGCCGCGGCGATCGAGCGGTCGGTGGGCGGGGTGGTCGCCGACCCGCCGATCGACCAGGACTTCCGCGTGCGCCTCGGCGCCGCGCTCGACGACCTCCGCGCCATGGTCGACGCCCGCGACCCGGTCGCCTCCGACTTCCTGCGCTCCGGTGCGAACGTGTTCGGTGTCTTCCGGTACTCCGGCGGCGCGGGGCGCTTCGGGCGGTCCGGCATGCTGGTGCCGACGTCCGCGCCGGCTGTGCTCATGGGGGCGGGGGCGCTCGGCAAGGTGGCCGCGGCGCTGCGCGGTGACGCCGTCCTCGACGAGCCGACCTGGGAACGGGCCGCGGCGTTCTGCGAGCTGGCGCTCGTGCACGAGCACGCCCACGCGGCCATCGCGACCGGCCTGGACGAGCACGGTGCCCGCGCGGCCGCCGCCGGGACGTCCGCCTGGGCCGCAGGTACCCGGCTCAACGAGGCGCTGGCCGCCTGGGCGCAGGCGCACTTCTACCGCGACAACCCGCGGATGGCGCAGGAGTGCACCCACTACATCCGGTCCGGAAGCCACCGGACCTGGCCCTACCGAGGCGCCGACATCCTGGAGCGGCTGTACCAGGACGGCGGCATCGAACCGGTGCGGCGGTTCATCCGGCTGCTGCGGGTCACACCCGAGACCGCCCAGGCGGAGTTCGACCTGCTCCCGGCCCGCTGACCTCCCGCGAGCGGGCCGGAGCCGCGGCGCTCAGCGCCGCGGGCTCACCCCCCAGGAACCTTCGAACGACGCGCCCGGATCGAGGACGCGCAGCCCGGCGCCGCTGTTGAACGCGTTCGCCGGGCAGGTCAGTGGCTCCACCGCGATGCTGCGCCGCCGCTCGCCGGGCGCGAACGTGTCTCCGGTGAACAGCTGCACGTAGGGCCAGGTCTCGTCCTGCCAGATGGCGAGAGCGCCGCCCGCGGAGGTCAGCGTGACGGTCGCCCGGCCGGCGTCGTCGCGGGCGAGGTCGGTGAAGCAGGTGTCGAGGACGAGGTCCCCGAGGCGCCGCGGCTCACGCAGGTCGAACGGGCCCTCGGCGACGTGCTCCGCACCGGTGGGGATGAGGCGGTCGTTGACCACCAGCCGGGTCCTCGCCGGCACCGTGGCGGTGATGTCGTCCGCCTGGACCAGGGCGCCGTCCGCCCCGGGCAGCACGAAGTAGGGATGGGCACCCATGCCGACCGGCGCCGGGGCCGCCCCCAGGTTCGTCGCGGTCATGGTGACGGTCAGCCCGCCGTCGTCCAGCCGGTACAGGGCGGTGAACCCCACGGTGAACGGGTAGCCCGACTGGGCGTGCAGGACGACCTGGGCCCGTGCCGTGGCCTCGTCGAGGCGTTCGAGGTCCCAGGCCAGCCAGCGGGTCAGGCCGTGGCTCGCGTTGCCGAGCGCGACCTCGTTCACGGGCAGCTGGTGCCCGGCCCCGCCGAAGGTGTAGCGGCCCCCGTCCACGCGGTTCGGCCAGGGCAGCAGCAACTGGCCGCGGCCCCGGGTCGCCATCGCGTCGGCCGGGTAGCCGTCGAGCACGGCGACCCCGTGGGCGCGGTACTCGCGCAGTCCGGCACCCACCTCGGTGATCACCGCACTGCTCTCGCCGTGCACCAGCTCGAGCTGTCGCCCGGACGGCGCGCTCGTCCCCATCGCCTGGCCTCCGTCCTCGTGCCGCGGGATGCGGCCCCGCCCGCCGTCGCGGCGGACCCGTTCATCATCGCCGTCGCGCCGGCCCGTGCGGCGCGCGGCCCGCCCGGCCGACGGTCGGGCGTCCGATATCGGGGGCCGCGTGGTGGTGGGAAACCCCGAATCCTCGCTGGCGGTGGGCTTTATCACGGCAGTCGACGCCTGCCGGCCGTGTCGCGGGCGGGCCGCCGAGAAAATGGGTGCGGTCATACGCCGCTGCCGCCCTCGACCCCCGGATCCGTCCGCGGGAAAGGCATCTTCGTGGGGTCTGTCATTGCGCTGCGTGGCCATCGAAGGCGGGTCTTCCCAGCTCCGGAATTATGGAGCATACGGACCACCGCGGCTGACCCCACCAACGGCGGAATAGGGGGCAATTTCCCGTTCTAGGGTGTTCGAATGACCGACAGGCCCGAGAAACTCACCGGGGTCGTGGGGCTTCTCGCGCGTTGCTGCGCACGCTATCGCTGGCTAGTCCTGGCGGCGTGGCTGGTGGCGTTCGTGCCCGCGGTCCAGTACATCCGGGAGGGCGGCGCCCGGTATGCCCAGCAGGTCGCCCCGACCGGTTCCGAGGCGGCGCGCGCCATGGACGGCGTCGCCCGGTCATCGCCGAACGCACAGCTGCCGGACGTCGAGACCATCGTCGTGCGCGCACGGCTCGGCACGGTCGACACCGGCCGGGCCCGCGAACGGATCACCGCCCTGGTCTCCGAGGTGGGCCGGCTGCCTGGCGTCATCCTCGTCGCCGACCCCGCCGGGCCGCTCGGCGCCGCCACCGCCGGCATCGACCCGATCAGCGCCGACCGCAGGACCGCGCTCGTCTCCGTGCTCCTCGACGACGACGCGCTCACCCCGGATCTCGACGACGTCCGCCAGGTCCTGGCGGCGGCCCGCGCCTACGACGGGCCGGAGATCCAGGTCGAGATGTCCGGTCCCGGCGTGACCATGATCGAGTCCTCGGATCTCCAGCCCGCGCCGCTGGCCGTCGCCGCGTTCGCCGTGATCGTGTTGCTGGGGGTCACCCTCCGCTCGCGGCTGGCTGTCCTGGTGTGCGTGCTGCCCGCCGCGGTCAGCGCGCTGCTTGCCGTCGCGCTCACCGCCCGGCTCTCGCATGTCACCCAGCTGACCCCGTTCGCCCCGGTCACCGCCGCCGTTCTCGCCTTCGGGACCTGCCTGGGCGGTGCGATCGTCGCCGTGCACCGGGCCCAGTCGGCGCTGTTGAGCGGCAAGAACCGGGCGCAGGCCGCGGCGGTCGCGACCACCCGCTCCGGTGCCGCGGTCGTCGTCGGCGGGTTCGGTTTCTGCCTCGCGATGCTCGCCCTCGCGGCCCTGCGCCCCAGCCCGTTCGGCGGTCTGGCGCTCGCCGCCGCGGGAGGCACGGCCCTGGCCGTGCTCACCCTGCTCACTCTGCTTCCCGCGCTGCTCGCGACGGGCGGCGCCCGGCTGCTCGGCTGGGCCGAACGGCACTACCTGGCCATGGCCGGCGCCGGGCTCGCCCGGCGGCCCGGCCTGCGGTCCTGGTGGGCGGCGCAGGTCGGCCGCTACCCGGCCCTCATCGTGGTCGCGGCCGGCGTCCTGCTCCTGACACTGGGCAACCAGACGTCCGGCCTGCGGATCGGTGGCGGTGACTCGGGTACGGACCCCACCTCGATGACCACCCGGCGCGCCTACGACCTGGCGAGCGAAGGCTTCTTCGCCGGCATCAACGGCCCGATCCTCGTCACTGTGGACAGGGGCCAGCCCCGCGACCCCACCGAACGGATCACCGAACCGCGCACCGTCGCCGCGGTGCTCCGCGGTGTACCGGGCGTGCGGACGTCGGAGGTCTCCCTGGACGACCCGACACGCGGACCGGCGGTCATCCGGGTGCTGCCCGCCGACGGCCCCCGCACCACCCAGACCAGCGACCTGGTCCGACAGCTGCGGGACGAGGTGCTGCCCGCCGCACTGCGCGGCTCCGTCACGACCGCCGCGGTCGGCGGCCCGACCGCCATGTTCGACGACGCCGCGGACGAGTTCCGGTCCACTCTGCCGCTGTTCCTCGCCATGGTCCTGCTCACGATCGGGCTGGTGGTGTACGCCGTGGCGGGCTCGCCGGTGCTGGCCGTCGTGCTCGGCGCGGCCGGCGTGCTGAGCGTCCTCGCCTCCGCCGGCCTGCTGCGGGTCCTGTTCCAGGACCCCGACCTGGCCCGGCGGCTGGGGGTGATGACCAGCCCCGTCGAGCCCTTCGTCCTCGTCCCGGTCATGATCTCGGTGTTCGGGCTCGGGCCGGCGATGAACCTCATCCTGCTCATGCGGCTGCGCGAGGGCGGCTCCGCGGATCCGCCCGCAAAGACCGGCGCCGGGGACGGGGGAGCGTTTCGGCGTGCCGCCCGGCTGGTCGCGCGCCGCCGGGACGGCGCCCGGCCCGACCCGATCCGCGACGGCCGCGACGCCGTCCGCCGCGGGCACGCCGACCTCGGTCACGTCGTCCTCACCATGAACTTCGTGATGGTCTTCGTGTTCCTCGCCGTCGTCGCGCAGCCACCCCGCACCCTGAAGATGCTCGGCTTCGGCCTGGCGATCGGCCTGGCGGTGGACGCCGTCCTGGTGCGCGCGGCGATTCTGCCCGCCTCCGTCCACATCGGCCAGCGCTGGCAGGCGGAGCGCACCACCCGCCGCGGGCAGGGCTCCTCGGGGGCCGCGGCCAACGCCGGCAAGGGGAAGGGGACCGCCGCCGGGGCCGGATCCGGGTCCGGCGGGTCAGCCGCCTCCGGTGGCTCCGCCGCCTCGGGTGGTTCGGGCGGCGGGCGCGTCGCCGGCGGATCCGGGGCGCCGCTCGTCCGCTGAAACCCTTTCCGGAGATGTCGCCGCGCGATCCGGGAGAAAACTCGTACCGTATTGTTCTCCCGGATCGCTTGCATTGTTCCGGGTCGGCGATCTCACTGGACCTCGGTAATACTCCTCCCGTACTCGTCGCCCTATGGGAGAGGAATCACCGGTAGCCGCGAAGGATCAGGAAAAGATAAAGAAGGCGATCGGCCCCCTCGGCCTCGTCACACCGGCCGGCGCCACGGCGCGGACGCAGGCACCGGCGCCCGACGCGACCGGGGATGGCCCCGGAGTATCGGCCCGTGTCTGGTATGGGCGTGGTAACAAGGGCCTTGTCCGCCCGGTTCTGCTCGCCGACGGTTTCAACACGGGCCCGACCGACAACCTCCCCGAGATCGACGGCGCGCCGGGCGGCACGCTCGACTCCTTCGGCATCCTCGCGGACGCCCTCAAGGACGCCGGCGAGAGTCTGGACGTCGCCCACCGCATCGTGAACTTCGTCCCCTCGGTCAGCGCTGTGGCGCTGCGTGACGTCGAGACGGACGACGACCTCTACCTGGACATCAACGCCGCCGACGCGAGCCGCTCCGAGCTGGACGAGTTCCTCTGCTCCTCGCGTCCCACCCCGCACACGATGATGACCGAGGAGCTCAGCGCCTGGATCCTCGACCGCATCGCACGCTGACCTGATTCGTCCTGAAATGTCCTGAACTGACCTGAACGATGGCCGGGCGCTGGTGGCCGTTGCGCCGCCGGCGCCCGATCCCGGCCACGAACTCATTGACCGACATGCCGGCACAAGACTGGACGGAGGCCCCCGTCGACGGCATCGTTGCCCGCGGTTGCTCCGCGACGATGGCCGTCACGAAGGTGGTTCCGTGCAGAACCGGAGGTCAGAGCAGATCCGGGGGTCAGAGCAGATCCGGACCGAGGCACGCCTCGACCTCATCCGAGGGTCCGCCGCCCGCCGGCGCCACGACGCGCGCACCATCGCGGCACTGACCCGTAATCCCGGGTGCAACCGGCGGGCTGTCCTCGACGCCGCCGGGGTGGACAAGGACGGCCTGTCCCGCCACATCGGCTTCGCGGCCCCCTTCGGCCAGTCCCAGTTCGCGATCATCCGCGGCAACGCCTTCGAGGCCCGGGTCAGGAACGACGGCGGCACCGACCTGCTCCGTCTCCTGGCGGACTGTCTGGGGTTCGATCTCGATCCAGATGGTTCCCCCGATGATCCTCCCGGTGGTCTCACCGTCGTCGACCTCGGCGCGTCCGCCGAGCAGGCCGGGGGAGTCCGCCCGGCCGCGGAGAACCTCGCGGACCGGCTGGACCGGACGGTCGCCGCGCTGCGCCCGGACCCGGACGGGATCGTTCTCGTCGCCCATCCGCTGCTGGCGCTGCCCGTCGGCGGGCAGGACGTCCACCTGGAACCGGACCTGCTGGTGATCCGGCCCGACGGGCAGTTCCACGTCGTCGAGATCAAGTCGTTCCCGGTCGTCGACGGGCAGGCCGACGGGGAGAAGGTCGCCGCCGCGGCGGTCCAGGCCGCCGTCTACGTGCTGGCACTGCGCCGGATGCTGCACGCTCGCGAGGTCAGGCCGATCGACCCGCCCGTCCCGCAGGGAACCGTCTCGCATGATGTGGTCCTTGTGTGTCCCCGCGACTTCTCCAACGCACCGCTGGCGACCAGGGTCGACGTCCGCCGGCAGCTCCTCGGACTCGAGCACCAGCTCACCCGGCTGGCCACCATCGAAGCCCTGCTCGATGACCTGCCCGCCGACCTGACCTTCGACCTCGCCGCCGGCCCGGACGGTGCGCCGACCCGGCCCGCCACCGAGCTCACCACGGGACTCGACCTGCTCGACGCCCGCTACACGCCGGACTGCCTGTCCACCTGCGAGCTTGCCTTCCGCTGCCGGCACGAGGCCGCCGGCCGTACCGCCGCCCTCGGCGCGAGCGTGCGCGAGGACCTCGGTGGCATCGACACCGTCACCGAGGCGCTCGGCCTCGCCCACGGCACCCGCCCGCCAGCCGAGGACCAGGCCGAGGCCGCCGAACGCCTGCGGATCACCGCCAGGATGTACGCCGAGGCGCTGGCCGGCGCGCCCCACCGGCCCGTCGGGGCCGACGGGTGAGCGCGATCAGCTCGTACGCTCGCGCGCTCGCCGCCGCCACCGGGACCGCCGCCCCGATCGCCACCGTGCGCCATGTGCACCTGTCCGAGCGTCCGCTCGTCCTCGTCCCACTGACGCTCGCCGGTGAGGCCAACGCCCCGCTCGCCGCGCTCGTCGGGACCAGCCAGGCCGACCCGACTCTCCTCGTCGTGCCCCAGCCGCGGAACCGTGACCTGCGCTTCGCCTTCGCGGCCGACCTCGCCGCGATCGTCCTGCCGCACGTCCTCGGCTTCGCCGCCGACGCCGAGGAGCTCGCGAACGGGTCGCGGGCCCACGATGCCCCCCAGCTGATCCTGCCCAACCCGGCGGGCCTCGCCTTCCTGCGGCTGTTCGGCCGTTCCACCCGTTTCCGCGCCACCGACGGTGACTACGCCGTGCCGCCGAGCGTTCCCCTGCTCGGGCGGTGGCTCACCTTCTTCGCCGAGCGGGCGGAGATCCCCGGCTCCTCGCTGGCCCGGGCCGTCACCGACCTGCTCTCGCTGCACTGGGCGACCGGACAGAGCGCCCTCGAGGACGCGAACCTCGCCGCCGCCATGGGCTGGATCGACCCGCCTCCCGGCCGGGACGGCCCAACCTCCGCCCGCCTCGCCGAGGACCCGGCGCACAGCCCGCCAGCGGGGCCCACCACCGACCCCGGCTTCGACAACGACATCCTCGCCCCCGCGATCGCCGCCTACGACGCGGTGACCGATCCCGCCGCGCTGCCGACGGTCCTGGCCCGTCTGCGGGACGTCCTGCGCGGCCAGCTCCAGCCGACCTGGGACCTGGTCTGGCGCGCCCTCGACCTGCTCCGCCAGCTGCCGCCCGGCGCGTCGGTCGCCGGCCGCTGGGAGACCGACCGCGCCCGCTACACGGGATTCCACACCTACATGGCCGAGGAGGGCCTGCCGCAGGCCCGCCTCGACGGCGCGGTCGCGGCCGCGCGGCGGCTGAACCGCATCGAACAGGCCCAGTCCGCCTACGACGCCGAACGCGCCTTCGACGACCCGCTGGTCATGGCCGACCATCGGGTGACCGGCGAGGCCTTCCAGGGCACCGTTGTCGCCGTCGACCGCGACCGGCGTGTCCCCAACGGCCGGGGCAAGGGCCGGCTCGTCACCCGCCCCCTGCTCACCGTGCGGACGGAGGACCCGGTCCGCCTCACCCTCGGCACCCGCGTCGTCGCCAGCAGCCGGCGGAAGCAGGAATGCCTCATCGTCGCGATTGATTCGCCCGGCGCGGACAACGGCGCCGGCGCGGACGGCGGCCGGAGCGCCACGGGCGCGGCTCTGATCACTCTGGAGGCGCAGAGCGGAATGGGCCGGTCCGCGGCTCCCGCCCCCGGCTCGGTCCCAGAGGCGGGTGAGACCCTCTGCTACAGCGCGGTCCTCGCGGACGGAGTCCGCTCCGTCGCCATGCCGGACGCCGCGGACACCCCGTGGACGCACGGCGGCCCGCCCGAGCCCTACGAGCCGAACGAACGCGACACCGCAGAGGTCTGGGATTGACCACACCGACACCCATCCCCACGTCGATGCCCACGGCTGCCGCCCAGCCGGGCGTAGGCGTAGGCGTCGACGGGACTGATCGCCCGACCGCGTCCGATCTCTCCGCCGGGCCTGGGCGCTCGGCGGCGGCCGGTCGTTCGGCGGCCGCCGAGGCCGAGCAGGCCATCCGCGGGATCCTCGACGATCTGGCGTCGGGGCGTCACCGCGGCGTCATCGTCGACTCGCCGCCCGGTGCCGGGAAGTCGACCCTCGTGGTCCGGACCGCCGCTGTCCTCGCCGCCTCCGGCGAACCACTGATGATCGTCGCCCAGACCAACGAACAGGTCGACGACCTCGTCGAGCGGCTGTCGGCGCGCTTCGCCGCCGAGCTGCCCGGCGCCCGGATCGGACGCCTCGGCCGCGCCGGCTACGTCCCGTCCCCCCGCCTGGCGGAGCTCACGAACGTGGTCACCGCGAGCGACGTCGGTGGACTCGGCGAACCCGCCGTGACCATTTCGACAGCGGCAAAATGGACGTACGTCCGGGACGGGACGTGGCCCTGGGCGATCATCGACGAGGCCTACCAGATGCGGTCGGACACGCTGCTGGCCATCGCCTCCCGGTTCGAGCGCGCACTGTTCGTCGGCGACCCGGGCCAGCTCGACCCGTTCTCGACGGTCACCAACGACCGCTGGCACGGCCTGGTCTGGAACCCGATGCAGAGCGCCGTCGCCGTGCTGCAGCGAACCAACCCAGACCTGCCGGTGCACCGCCTGCCGGTGTCGTGGCGCCTGCCGCGCACCGCCCAGGCGGTGGTCGCCGACGCCTTCTACCCGTTCACCGGGTTCCGGACAGGCACCGACTTCGGGGAACGTGGCCTGGTGCTCCCGGGGCGGGGCGACCGGCCGGTGGACGAGGTCATCGACATCGCCGCGGGCACCGGCTGGGGGCTGCTCGAACTCCCCGCCCGCCACACCGTGCGCACGGACGCCGAAGCCGTGGCGGCCGTCGCGGCCCTCACCCGACGGGTTCTCGAGCGGGGCACGGTCGCCCGATCCGGCGGCGAGGAAACCCTGGTCACCGCGGACCGGATCGCGGTCGGAGCCGCCCACCGCGACCAGGTGGTGGCCATCCGCGCGGCTCTCGGCGACGACCGGATCGTGGTGGACACCGCCAACCGCCTGCAGGGCCGGGAGTACGAGGTCACCGTGATCCTGCATCCGCTCTCCGGCCGGCGCGACGCCACCGCCTTCCACCTGGAAGCCGGCCGGCTGTGCGTCCTGGCCTCCCGGCATCGCCAGGCCTGCCTGGTCGTCGCCCGGGCCGGTATCCGGGATCTGCTCGACGCCCACCCCACCAGCGATCCCGTCCACCTCGGGGAGCCGGTTCGTTTCCCGGACGGCTGGGCCGCCAACCAGGCTGTTCTGGCCCATCTGGCGTCCAGCCGCGTCCAGGTCTGACGCCCGTCGCCCGGCCGGCCGAGTCCGCCCGCCCGGCCGAGTCCGGGTGGCTAGGCCGCCAGGTAGCCCCGGCGGACCGCGTCACCCACCAGGTGGGTGATGTACTCCCACAGGGCCTGCGAGCCCTCGGAGACGACCCGCTGGTGGGCCAGGACGTCCTCGGCGCGCACCCCGTGTGCCTGCCAGCTTCCGCCGCCCGTCGCGTAGTTCAGGATCAGGGGCTGGAGGCGGTCCAACGCCCGGGCGAAGCGCGCGTCAGGGGTACGGCGCGCCTCGAACTCCTCCCACAGCGAGCGGAGCTGGACCGCCTGGTCGCGGGGAAGCTGGGGGAACAGCCGGTCGGCCGCCGCCCGCTCCCGGGCCTCCTGCTCGGCGATGGCCGTGGTGTCGTAGACGAAGGTGTCCCCCGCGTAGATCTCCACGAGGTCGTGAACGAGCAGCATGCGCAGCACGCGGCCGGTGTCCACCTCCTCCTCGGCGTACTCGCCCAGGAGGACGGCCATCATGGCGAGATGCCAGGAGTGCTCGGCATCGTTCTCGGCTCGGGAGCCGTCGGCGAGGTGGCTGCGCCGGAGCACCGACTTGAGCTTGTCGATCTCCAGGATGAACGCGAGCTGCCGCGCGAGCCGGGAATCAGCCACCGACGGCAGTGCGACGACGGGCTCACCGGGACCCGCCTGTGACGCTGCATCCAGTGGGGGCGGGGACTGCGTCGACACCTGACCTCCTCGTATTGCCATACATCTGCTGTGCTCGGCGCCGTGGCGCCACGGCGTGACGCAACTGCCGTGTACCCGCTCCCTGCGGAGCCTCGTGATCCGCTGGCAGGTCGCGGGGGTGCTTCGTGCCCTCAGTGTGCGCGGAATCGTCGCCACAGGCCTCACCTTGCGATGTGAACAGAGTCCGATCATCCTTCGGGTTGACAAGAGAACAACCATCGATCAACCTCGTGGGCTTATGTAGTTGTCTTATTGATCTCCGTGATGTCTGGTTGATGTTTCGCCTCTGTCGGGCCACCTTCGGGCCGAGTGCGCCGGTTCCGCGGCCGCAGCGGACGGTCACCTTGCTTGCTCGGCCCGCTCGGCTGTCGACGTGGGGGGGTGTTCTTCGCCGGTGAGGTAGTTGTGGGGGTAGGTGGTGGTGCTGGTGTGGGTGGTCCGGGTGAAGGTGCCCAGGGTGGGTTGGTGCACCTTCCAGGGTCGCCGGGTTGGTGGCGCATGCGGTGGTGGCGTAGGCAGGCGGGGCCGAGGTTGATCGTGAGGGTGGGTCCATCGTCGGCGTTGGGGGTGGTGTGGTCGGTGTCGGTGTC